>JAEUQP010000871.1 GCA_016789645.1 Acidobacteriota bacterium
CGTGTCGTCAAGATTACCGATCAGGTCGTCGTCATTGATGTCGGATACAAATCCGAAGGCATCGTTCCAATTGCCGAATTCAAGGATGGCGATCAGGTCATCGTGAAGCCCGGCGATGAAATTGATGTTTTCGTGAAGCAGCTCGAAAACAACGAAGGTTATGTCGAGCTTTCGCGCGCCGACGCGGTTCGTTTGCAGACCTGGGATCAGATCGAAAAAGCCGCCCGCGAAGGAACCACCATCACTGGCCGCGTCACCGATCGCATCAAAGGCGGTTTGCGAGTGGACATTGGTGGCATTCAAGCCTTCCTGCCCGGCAGCCAGGTGGATGTTCGTCCGGTTCGCAACCTCGACAGTTTCCGCAACAAGGACATCGACGTTCGCGTCATCAAGGTCAACAAAAAACGCGGCAACATTGTTCTTTCGCGCAAAGTCGTTCAGGAAGAATCCATCAACGTCCAGAGAGAACAGACTTTCAAAGACCTGGAAGAGGGAATTGTCCGCGAAGGTCAGGTCAAAAACATCACCGAATACGGTGCGTTCATTGACCTCGGCGGAATTGACGGCTTGTTGCACATCACGGATATGTCCTGGGGACGCATTCAGAATCCGAATGAGCTGTTCAAGGTTGGCGAAACGATTCAGGTCAAAATTCTCAAGTTCGATCGCGACAAAGAGCGCGTCAGTTTGGGTTACAAGCAATTGATTCCTGATCCGTGGGCGACTGCGGTGGAGCGGTATCCGATTGGCACGCGCGTCAAAGGCAAAGTGGCTTCTGTCACCGATTACGGCGCGTTCATTGAACTCGAACCCGGCGTCGAAGGCCTGGTGCATGTCACTGAAATGAGCTGGTCGAAACGGGTCAAGCATCCTTCCAAACTGGTTTCCGCCACTCAGGAAGTCGAAGCCGTCGTGCTGGAAGTTGACCAGAACAATCGTCGCATCAGTCTGGGTATCAAACAGATTGAAGCCAATCCCTGGGATTCGATTGCGGAACGTTACGGCATTGGCACTCGCGTCAAAGGTCGCGTTCGCAACCTGACCGATTTCGGCGCCTTTGTCGAAATCGAAGACGGCATTGATGGGTTGGTTCACGTTTCCGATATTTCCTGGACCAAACGCATCAAACATCCGAGTGAAGCGCTGAAGAAGAATCAGGAAGTTGACGCCGTCATCACGGCGATTGACATCGAAGGCCGCCGGTTGTCGCTTTCGATCAAAGACCTGGAGCCGAATGCCTGGGATCGGTTCTTCGACACGCATCGGCTGGGGGATGTCGTTTCCGGCAAGGTCACGCGGTTTGCCAACTTCGGCGCGTTTGTCGAGCTCGAAGACGGCATCGAAGGTTTGTGCCACGTGTCCGAACTTTCGGAACAACACGTTGACAAACCGGAAGACGCGATCAAAGTCGGTCAGAAGACGCAATTCAAGATTCTCAAGATGGATCGGGAAGCGCGCAAAATCGGCCTGTCGGCACGCGCCGTCGGCAAAGACGAACCGATCCTCGACGTGCGAACTTATTCCTCGGGTGACACGGGCATGGCTGGCCTGTTTGAAGTCGCAGATTTCAACATCGGCGGCAATGACGAAGGCTCGAAGAATTAAGGCGAACGTTGACGATGTTTGTTTAGTTGTCAGTGGTCAGTAGCCAGCGGTTCATTGTCGTAAATTTTGGTGCTTTCACCTGAATGAATGGCAGGGGAATTCTGGTTATTGACCACTATTTCCTTTTCGCTCAGCCTCTTTACAGTTTGTATGAAAAGAAGCACTTTGACCTGGATCATCGTTTGCGGAGTGATTTTGCTCTGTGTGTTTTTTGTCGGCCTCTTTGCCTTGATGGCAGTCGTGTCCGAAGACGACGGGTTCATGGCCGGCGGCGGAGATCGTATTGCAGTCGTTCCGGTTGAAGGTGTGATTGATGACGACATGGCCAAAACGGTCAATCGGCACTTGAAGCACTATGGAGATGATTCGCGCGTCAAAGCGATCATTTTGCGTGTGGATAGCCCCGGCGGAGGCGTTGCCGCCTCACAGGAAATTCATCGTGAAGTTGTTCGCCTGAAGGAAGAAAAGAAAAAGAAGATCATTGTTTCGATGGGCAGTGTGGCGGCCTCCGGCGGATATTACATTGCCGCTCCGGCGGACAAAATTTTTGCCAATCCCGGAACGGTCACCGGCAGCATCGGCGTGATTGCCGAATGGATTAACTACAAAGACCTGGCCGATTGGGCAAAGGTCAAACCTGTGGTTTTCAAAAGCGGCGAGTTCAAAGACACTGGTTCGCCGACGCGTGAAATGACCGACCGGGAAAAACAGTATTTTCAAGCGATGATTGATGAAATGTACGGTCAGTTCACCGGCGCTGTGTTGAATGGCCGAAAAGGCAAAGGCGCTGCTGGCAGCGAACTGGACGAAAAACGGGTCAAGGAACTGGCTGACGGGCGCGTGTTCACCGGCCAGTCATCGGTGGCCAATGGATTGGTTGATGAAATCGGCAATTACGAAGACGCCTTGAAGGCGACGGCAGCGTTGATCGGCATGAAAGGCGAACCGAAAACGGTAACGCCGCCCAAGCCGAAAGAAGGGTTTTCGATTCTGGATCTGTTGTTGGGCGTCAGCAGTTTACAGGGAGTTTCGCCCGCTCAACTGCCAAAGCATCTATCGGATTTTGACACCTCAGTGAAGTTCAAATACCAGTGGAAATAGAATCGTAAGTTAGCGCGGTAAGTAAACCAATGACGAAACACGGATTGTGTAGTTGTTGATCTGATGTTTGATCCTACTCACCGTCAAACGGAGGAGCGATGACCAAAGCAGAGTTGGTGGAAGAGGTTGCGAAAGCAGCCGAGTTGACCAAAAAAGATTCGGAAGTAATCGTTGACGAAGTCTTCAAGAACATCATCCAGGCGCTGAACAGCGGGGATAAGATCGAATTGCGTGGCTTCGGCAGTTTCCGCGTTCGCAAACGCGATGCGCGGCGCGGACGAAATCCGAAAACCGGCGAGCCGGTGGACAT
>JAEUQP010000948.1 GCA_016789645.1 Acidobacteriota bacterium
CGCTGTGGCGAAAACAAATCGCGCCGTGGCGAAACCGCGCCGTGGTGTTGACGAGTCTGCTGCTGGTGTTGATTTGCAGCCAGGCAGTCGTTCGCCAGCAAGCGCAAACCAGTCGTCCTGCCGCTGCTGCTCCTTTTGACGCCTTTGCGCCGAAAGTCCGCACGCGATGGGACGACAAATGGCTGTATGTCGAATCCAATGGCATCCCGGATCATCCGTTGATGGCGGGCATCAAAACATGGCAGCAACAGGTTCCCATTGCGCAACCATATCACGGCTCAAACGCCTGGAGCATTCCGCTCAATCCAGTTCCCGCCGCGCAACCGATTTCAGCCAAAACGGCGTTGTTCACCGGCGCGATTGCGCTGGCCGCCAACGGCGTGCCGATTTTCAACGCCTTGAACAATCGCGGCGTGGATTCATTTTCCATCGGCGAACTGGACGATTTCGGCGGCCATTGCGGACGCGCAGACGATTACCATTACCACGCCGCGCCATTGCACCTGCAAACCAAACTCGGCGCGAGTTCGCCGATTGGATACGCGCTGGACGGTTATCCGCTCTATGGTTTGAAAGAACCGAACGGCGACACGGTGACGGGCTTGGATGATTTCAACGGCCACGCTGACGGTGCGGGCAAATACCACTATCACAGCACGCTGACCTATCCGTACATCAACGGCGGCATGCGCGGCCAGGTCACGGTCAGCAACGATCAAATCGTTCCGCAACCGCGCGCGTACTCCGTCCGGCCAGCGACCACGCCGCTCAACGGAGCTTCGATCACAGCCTGGCGCGCCAACAGCGCAACTTCATGGACGCTGGAATATCAAATCAACGGTCAAACCTACAAAATCAACTACAGCACGGACGGCGCGGGGCATTACACCTACGAATTCGTTGATCCGGCGGGCAACAAGCGCACGGAAAATTACACGCGCCGCGGATTCGTCAGCAGCGTTTCCGCCGCCAGTTACAACGGCGCAAGCCTGGCTTCGGAAAGCATCACAGCGATGTTTGGAGCGGGATTGTCCAACGCCACACGTGTTGCCAACACCACTCCGTTGCCGACTAATTTGAACGGAACCACCATCAACGTGATTGACAGTTTTGGCGTAGGCCGTTTGTCGCCTCTGTTTTTCGTTTCGGCGGGACAGATCAATTTCCAGATTCCGCCGGGCACTGCTCCCGGTGTGGCGTCCGTTTCCGTCAATATCAACGATGCGTTCACGGGCTTCGGCGAATTGAACATCGCCACGGTCGCACCGGGTTTGTTCACCGCGGATGCTTCAGGACAAGGGTATCCAGCGGCGGTTGCTTATCGGTATCGCGGCGACAATCTGATCGCCGTTGAATCGCTGACGCAATTGGATGCAACGAACAAAGTCATTGCCAAACCACTCGATCTGGGTCCGGAAACGGATTCGATTTTTCTGGTGTTGTTTGGAACCGGATTGCGATTTCGCAGCAGCCTGAGTGGTCTGACCGCGACAATTGGCGGCGCTCCGGCAGAAGTGTTGTTTGCCGGAGCGCAACCCGATTTTGTGGGAATGGATCAGGTCAACCTGCGCGTTCCGCGTTCGCTGGCCAACACCACGGGCGACGTGAACATTGTGCTGGCAGTGGATGGCAAAACCGCCAACACCGTCAAAATCAATCTGAAATCCGGCACAACGTCTGCCATTGGGTGGTCAATGCTGAAACTGCCGGACACCGGCCAGACCGGAGATTTCAGCACAGCCTTTGGCGAAGATTCCGATTACACGATCAACCCGCCCGCCTTCACCAACAACAACGACGGCACGCTGACCGACAACATCACCGGCTTGCAGTGGCAACAGAGCGACGGCGGCGAAATGACATGGGATAACGCGCGCAGCTATTGCGACGGCTTGTCGCTGGCTGGCAAAGACGATTGGCGGCTGCCGGGCTTGCACGAATCGTTCAGCGTGCTGAATCACAACACGGTCAACCCAGCCATTGCGACGGCGTTTACCCGAACGCAAGCTGAATATTGGTGGGCGGCGGAATTGCGTTCGGACGACATAACGCGCGCCTGGGCAACGAACGCAGGCGGCGGAGGCGGCCCGCATCCGAAAGCCGAAACGGTCAGCGGCGGCGGTACGAAACGCTTCCACGCTCGCTGTGTGCGCACGGCAAGCGCAGGCTTGAGCCTGACAACAATTTACAAAGACAACGCCAACGGCACCGTCACGGACAATCGCACCAACCTAACGTGGCAGCAAACCGATGGCGCCGACAAAACCTGGGACGAAGCCATCGGCTACTGCGAGGGCTTGACGCTGGCCGGAGCGAGCGACTGGCGTTTGCCGAACATCAAGGAACTGACCTCGATTAACGACGAATCCCGCGTGCGACCTTCGCTGAATGCGACGGCGTTTCCCAATGCAGTGGCTGCGCTGTTCTGGGCTTCAACAACTCAAGTCAATCAGACGGCGCGGGCGTGGACAGTGGATTTCAACTTCGGCATTTCGAGCCAAAACGCGAAGACAGATCGGCTGCGTGTGCGGTGCGTGCGTTAAGGCAATAGATCACTTTCGAGAGCAGAGTGATTCTTTGGTTGCGCTGCTTTTGAATCGGTACCGGCATTTTTACCAGTCAGCAATCAACACTGTAAGCAAACGGGGGCCGTTTTCCTGTCGTTACGGACTTCTCTTCGCTTACGGCGTTGCTGAAAGCTGCGAGCGAACGGCGGCAGAGAGTCAGCACTTTGCTGCTTATCGCTCGCAGCGCCTATGAGAACGAAAGCTTTTCGATCATGAAAAAAATACTTTTCCCCTCACTGCTAATTTTGGTGACTGTTGGCAGCCTAAGTTTCGCTGTTATGCGTCAAAGAACTGTTGCCGCTCAAACGTCAGAAAGTTTCGGCGGCAACATTGTGCTGGGGCGTCCGACGGATCGTTCAATCACTGTCAACGTCTTGTTCACCGCCAATCAGGATTCCGTTTATTTGGAATACGGCGAAAGCCCTGGCTTGCTGACTCAACAAACCACGCCGAAGCCAAACATTCGCGCCAACGAACCTTTTGAAGACGTCATCAGCGGATTGCAGCCAAACCGGCGTTATTACTACCGCGTTCGTTATCGCGCCGTCGGGCAAACAAGTTTTGGCGTCAGCGCTGAACACAGCTTTCACACGCAACGCGCGCCGGGCAGCGCGTTTACCTTCACGATGATTGCCGATTCGCATTTGTTCACCACGCAACATTGCGACCCGACGCGATATGCGCTGGCGTTGAAAAACGCTTTGGAAGACAACCCGGATTTCCACATTGATCTGGGCGACACGTTCCGCACCGATACGATCACGAATAACTCTGCTTCGTTGACCTTTCAACAAGTAGTCAGCCGACAAATCGCGCATCGGCCTTATTTCGGCATTCTGACGCACTCAGCGCCGCTGTTTCTGGTCAACGGCAATCACGATTCGGAATACCTGTATTACAC
>JAEUQP010001122.1 GCA_016789645.1 Acidobacteriota bacterium
TTGCGGATTAAAGCCGCAGCTTTTTGCGGCTCGATGGCGAGTGCGAATCCAACTGCGACCAATACGCAAATCGCCAGAAGTTGATACCGACGCAAGTTGTTCATTGCGAAAATTTTCAAAGGAGTTTCTCCCAAACCCCGACTAAGGGGTGTGTGTAGTGAGTGGGTTGATGATCATCGCTTCGGCGCAAAAAACTTTCCGCGCGGACAGCTTCCATGCTTGCAGGAATGCGAAAGGCAATGATCAAAGGTACAAAACTTTTTGGGATGCAGGGCAATCGTGAAGTCAAACGCATCCGTGATTCGTTCCAATAAACACATGTCTGCACAGAAAATTCTACTCAGACGATCTATTCAATTTTGCAATCTTTGTTTCGTACAGAGATGGTGTCGAGGATGTGAGTAAGTGAAGTTCGCTCGACAAAAAAATTGTAAACCATGAGTTTTGGCTTTGTCAGGTAATTTTCCACCGATTGGAAAAAAGTTTTAAGCCGGGCGCGCAGGAAAAAAGATCGGATCGGACTCCACCCAGGGACGACGACAGGGTTTTTGTCGTTCGTACAGTGCCAAATCTTCTTTCAGCATCTTCACCAAATCCGTCAGATTTTCCGAGCCGGTTTTCACAAGACTCTCAACGGCTTCAAGGGCTTTGCGCTGCTGTTCCACCGCTTTCGCAAACTCGCCCGCTTCGGCATAGGCCATGGCCATGGTCTGAACATAAACTGGCCTGGATTCTGTGGAAAGTTTTTCTTCGGCCAGAGCGACGGCACGTTTGCCGTCTCGAACCCTGGAATCCGGGCAGGCCGCCAGCAATCGCACCATGACCATCATCACGTCGCGGTGTTTCGGCAATCCTTTAACCAGGTTTTCCATCTTGTCGCGCGCGTCGGCGAATTTTTTCTGGCGAATGAGGGCAGGAACCAGCTTCATGTGCGGCGACGGATTTCGCGGCGTTAGCTCCATTTGCCGCCAGTAAGCGGCTTCGGCTTCGGAGTATTTTTTGAGCCGCATCAATGCGTCGCCCAACACCAGATTGGCGTCGGCCAGATTTTTGTCCACCGCCAGACCGGCTCGGAAATGTTTGACGGCTTCCTCATCGTTTCCCAACTGAGCCGCCAGTATGCCCAAACTTTGGTGCGCTTTGGCGTAATTTGGCGAGCGGCGGAGCAATTCATTCAATTGCGTTTTGGCTTCGTCGTATTTATTCAGCAAGACAAAAGTCGAAGCGTAATTTATCCGAGCCGTGATGTTTTCCGGGTCGGTTTCGACCGCCAAGCGGAATTCATCATTCGCTTCGTCATATTTTTGAGCACTCATCAATCTGGAACCGCGCGAAACGTGCGCGTGTGCTCCCGAAGTCAGATCGCCCAACGCGGCCATCAGTTCATCACCAAATTTGACGTTGCCGGTTCCGCGTTTAGCCAGATTCTCTTCGGCTTTGGCCAGATCACCCAAACCGCGATACGCCTGCGCCAGCGGGTAATACAATTCGGTCGCTTCGGGCATTTCCGTCAACGCCTGTTCGAAACTCAAAATCGCCACCGCGTAATTGCGATTGGCGAGCGCCAGATCGCCCATTCCGGCCAGCGCGGCGCCTTTGGTCAGGTTGAAATTCATTGCCTGTTTGAACAGCGCTTCGGCTTTTTCATTTTGGTTCAATTTCAAGCAGTTGCGCGCCGCGCCAATCATCGCCGGAGCGTAA
>JAEUQP010000952.1 GCA_016789645.1 Acidobacteriota bacterium
GAATACAGCAACGAATATGTTGCGGAACTGCAAAAGCAGGGATTGCCGATGGACAAGGTGATTGAGAAAGTCACTGAACGCGACATCGAACTGCCGAACGAAGTGATGCTGCATTACTTCGTGTATTGCCTGAATCTGAAAACCGGCAAGGTGGAATGGCAGCGGGAATTTCATAAAGGCCATCCGCCAGGAGGGCGTCATCGCAAAAACAGCTTCAGCTCCGAAAGTCCTGTCACCGATGGAAAGTTCGTGTACGTGTATATCGCCAATTTGGGATTGTGGGCGTTTGATCTGAAAGGCAAACCAGTGTGGAACACGCCGCTCGAAGCCAATCCAATCTATCTGGATTTCGGCACAGGAAGCTCCCCTGCACTGGTGAACAACTTGTTGGTCATCGTGAACGACAACGAAAAACAGCAATTCATTGCGGCGTTTGACAAACAAACAGGCAAACAGGTCTGGCGTACGAATCGAAGTCTGGGCAACAAGGGGATGCAATCCGGCTGGGTGACGCCGTACGTTTGGCGGCACGCGCTGCGCACGGAGATCGTGACCGTAGGGCCGAATGTCGCGGTGAGTTATGACCTGACAGGAAAGGAACTGTGGCGGTTGTCGGGGATGTGCCCGGCGCCGATTCCCATGCCGTTTGCTTATGACGGCCTGCTGTACATTGATGGCGGACGGGGTTCGTCCATGTTCGCGGTTCGCCCCGGCGCAACGGGAGACATCTCGCTTGGCAAAGGTGAGAGTACCAATGCGCATGTTGCTTGGTCGCAACCGCGCGCGGGGACATATTTGCCTTCGCCCCTTGCTTATGAAGGATCCATCTACACATTGACCGAAACCGGCATTTTGACTCGCTTTGACGCCAAAACGGGTAAACAGTCGTACAAGACACGCATTGATCCGACGGCGACGGCCTTTACGACTTCGCCCTGGGCATACAACGGCAAACTGTTCTGCCTGAGCGAAGAAGGCAAAACCTTCGTCATTGCGGCGGGCGAAGAATTCAAGTTGCTGCACGTGAATGATCTGGACGATATGGCACAGGCGACGCCCGCGCTGGTGGGCGAACGCTTGCTGATTCGCACGGAACGCCATCTTTATTCCATTCGACGCAAGAACTAACTCTCGAACGGCCTGTTCAAAAGTATCTCGTGTGCCGAATCCCGTTTGCCAACACTTCCCCGATAGGAGGTCTCTTTTATGATGAACCCAAGAATCAATATCGGCAGCCGCGTTTTCCTGATGATCGCGCTGCTTTCCTCTGCCTTGTTCGCGCAAGTGCCAGACCAAACCAAAGTTGTCGCTGGCGCGGATCGCGCGGTCGAAAAAGCCGCCAAGCTTTCTCCAGCCGCTGCGCCCGGATGCGCAGTTGGCGTTTCGCTCTCTGGTCGTTCGGTTTATGAAAAAGCCTTCGGCATGGCGGAAATCGAACACGCAATTCCCAACACTCCGCAAACGATTTTTGAATCCGGCTCGGTCGCCAAACAATTCACCGCCGCTGCGGTCATCCTGCTTTCGCTGGAAGGAAAACTTGGACTGGACGATCCGGTCAAAAAGTACATCCCCGAATTGCCGGATTACGGCGCGCCGGTGACGATTCGCCAGTTGCTCAATCACACCGCCGGGCTGCGCGATTGGGGGGCGGTGATGGCGCTGACGGGATTTGGCCGAGGCGACCGCGTGATTTCTCAAGCGCTGGCGATGGATGTCATCACCCGCCAAAAAGGATTGGATTTCACGCCGGGCGCGGAATACTCCTATTCCAACAGCGGCTATCAAGTGGCTGCGACCATCGTCGAACGCGTATCAAAACAGAGTCTTCCCACATTTACCGCCGAACGTTTTTTCAAACCGTTGGGAATGACGAAAACCAGTTGGCGCGATGATTACCAACGGCTGGTTCCTGGTCGCGCGCAGGCTTACACCGGAGGCTTGTCCGGGCCTTGGCGGTTGTTGATGCCGTTTATGAACGTGTATGGCAATGGCGGCATGCTGACGACCGTCGGCGATTGGCTGAAATGGAATGCCATGCTCGATTCCCGCTCGATGGGCGCTCCGCTGGTGGAAGCGCTGGAAACCACTGGCGTGCTGAACGATGGTCGAAAAATCACCTATGCGCTGGGCGTTGTCGTCACCAACGAAAATGGTCATCGCAAAGTGTCCCATGGGGGTTCGACGGCGGGGTATCAAACCTTCCTGTCGCGATACCCTGACCTGAAACTTTCCATCGCCGTCATGTGCAATAGCTCGTCCAGAAACCCCTCTGCGTTGGAACGTGACATCTTCAACGAAATTGCCGGCCCTTTCCCTGCTCCAACGCCGCCCGCCACCATCGCCATGAAACCGGAAGAGCTGCAGAAGTACGTGGGCTTGTGGCACAACGAAAAAACGCACATGCCCGAACGAACCGTGGTTGAAAACGGTGCGCTGCGATTGGCTGGCCAGGCTGTGTTGCGACCGTTGCCAGACGGATCGTTTCTGAGCGGATCCACGAAGATTCGTTTTCAGATGGGGACGAATGGCAAGCCGATTTCCGTCGAAGTAGATACCGGAGAAGCCATCACGCGGTACATTGCCGAAACGCAATGGACACCCACGCCGAATGAATTGATGCCTCTGGCCGGAATCTGGCACAGCGACGAAGCCGACGCTTCGTTCACCATCGCGGTCGAAAATGACAAAGCGTTTTTCGTCCAACGTCCGGACACCCGCCTGCAATTGCGCCCGCAATTCAAAGATCATTTCAGCGTTGGAATTGGTCAGGTGCTTTGGGTCACACGCGATGCCAACGGACAAATCACGAAATTGCACGTCGGCGCAGGGCGCATGCGAGACATGCCGTTCGAGCGCGTTGGCGGCAAATGAAGCTCGCGCACATTGTTGATCTGCCTGTGGCGAATTGATGTGAAGATGAAGCTCAACGCATCAAAATCGCTACGGAACTCAGCAATCTGCAACGCGCAAAATATGCGGCATACGCATTGAACATCTCATGGATGTCATCAAAACCGCCGACTTCGTTATTGACCTTGGCCCAGAAGGCGGCCAGGTCGTTGTGACCGGCACGCCGGAAGCGGTGGCGGCGTGCCTGCACTCTTACACAGGACGATTTCTCAAAGCGCATTTAGCGTGATTTTGCTTACCTCGTGGGGAAGTTTACGCAAGCAGTTGCGCCGACTCTCAGCCAACGCCCACCAAGTCTTACATCCAGTCTAACCAATGGCCACCCTGGCCTTGGCATTCGTGTTGCTAGTTTAAGATTCCTACGGGCTGAGATCACGTTTTTTGCATATGGCGTAAAGCCGAGTTCAGCCTTGGCAATTATCGGCAATTATCAAAGAGAGGAATTATGCCTAAGGTCATTGAGAAACTGGTTGGAACAGACAAACCAATCACGTTGGACGTGTCGTTATGTGGACAAGAATTATTGGAAAATCCGATGCTCAACAAAGGCAGCGCGTTTTCGGAGGCAGAGCGCCTCGAATTCGGATTGCTGGGATTGTTGCCATTTCACCCTTCTACGATTGAAGAGCAACTAGCTCGCACCTACGAAAACTATCGGCGGAAAGAAACGGATCTGGAGCGGTACATTTTTCTGGTTTCTTTGCAGGATCGCAACGAAACGCTCTTTTATCGTCTTGTTCAGGAACACATCACGGAAATGATGCCGATCATCTATACCCCGACGGTCGGTCTGGGTTGTCAACGTTACAGTCATGTGTTTCGTCGGCCACGCGGGCTATTCATTTCGTTCCCACATCGAAACGAAATTGATCGCATTCTGGAAAACGCGCCCGTCAAAGACATCGCCGTCATTGTCGTGACCGATGGCGAACGCATTCTCGGTTTGGGGGATTTGGGCGTGGGAGGCATGGGGATTCCGGTCGGCAAGCTTTCGCTTTATACGCTGTGCGCAGGGATTCATCCGGCCCAAACGCTTCCGATCTTGCTCGACGTGGGCACGAATAATCAGGAATTGCTCAATGACCCGCTCTACCTGGGTTGGCGTCACGAGCGCTTACGCGGCCAAGAATATGATGACTTTGTCGAAATGTTTGTTCAGGGCGTGATGCGTAGATTCCCCAACGTGATTTTGCAATGGGAGGATTTCTCCAAAAACAACGCGCCACGTTTGCTGGAGCGGTATCGAAACCGGTTGTGCACGTTCAATGACGACATTCAGGGAACGGGCGCGGTGACTTTGGCGGGGTTGTTGGCAGCGACAAAGATGCTCCATACAAAACTTAGCCAACAGCGAATTGTGATTCTGGGTGCCGGGTCATCTGCCACCGGTATCAGCGATCAAATCGTGACGGCGATGATCAGCGAAGGGCTGACTTTGGAACAGGCGCGTTCCCGAATCTGGCTGCTGGATAGCCAGGGCCTGGTTCATACAGGGCGAACCGATTTGGAACGCGAGCCGCAAAAGCAGAAATACGCTCAGCCTGTGGAACAACTTGCTCTATGGAAATTGAATGCGGTTCATCACTTCATGCTGGAAGATGTCGTCAGGAATATTCACCCCAGCATTCTGATCGGGACGTCGGCGCAACCCGGAGCCTTTACCGAAACGGTTGTGCGCGAGATGGCGCAACACGTCCAGCGCCCAATTATCTTT
>JAEUQP010000981.1 GCA_016789645.1 Acidobacteriota bacterium
TCATTGACGAAGTCCACATGCTTTCCACCAGCGCATTCAATGCTTTGTTGAAAACGTTGGAAGAACCACCGTCCCACGTGGTGTTCATCATGGCAACGACGGAGCTGCACAAGCTGCCGGACACAATTCTTTCGCGTTGCCAGCAATTCGAGTTCCGCCAGATTCCCACCGAAAAGATATTCCGACGGTTGCGTGAAATCGCCGACAACGAAAGCATCAAAATTGGTGACGACGCGTTGCGTGAAATCGCTCGTGCCGGAGCGGGTAGCCTGCGCGACGCCCAGTCCGCTTTCGATCAGGTGATTGCGTTCAGCGGATCGGAAATTACGGAAGACGATATTACGGCTTCGCTGGGGATGGTCAGCACGGCTACGTTGGGAAAATTCGTTGAAGCAATTGCCGATCAGGATACTGCCGGAACCATCAATCTGGTCGAAGAGATATTTTCGCGTGGTTACGATTTGCGCAACTTCACGCGCGAATTGATGGCTTATGTGCGTCATTTGTTAGTCGTCAAATCCGGCGTTACCAGCGGTGAGTTACTCGGCGTGGCTGATGTTGAGATCAGCAAATTGGCTGCGCTGGCTGCCAGATTTTCCGAAGAAGACCTGGTGCGGTGTTTTCATTTGCTGGCGGAAACTGAAAAGGAAGTAAAAGACTCTCCTCATCCTCGATTCCAGCTTGAAATCGGGTTAGTGAAACTGGCGCATGTTTCGCGACTGCGAACACTCGCCGAATTGATCGAACGACTGGAAGCTCTGGAATCCGGTCTTGGCGGTTCGAGCGGTTCAATAGTCCCTTCAACGGCTACAGTGCGGCGCACTGCTGTTAGCGAGGAATTGCCGGCCAGGCAACTGCGTGGCGAAGCGCCAAAACCTCATTCGGCAAAATCTGCAGAAACGGAAAAGCCTGCTCAAGTCGAATCAAGAAGAAACGATTCGGCAGAGCCGCCGGATTTTCCGGATTTCGATCCGACAGAATACTTTGCTCCTCCGGAAATGGATGACTTTTCTGAATCTGGAGCTTCGGTGGCACCGGAAACTCCCAGACGTTCTGTGGCATCGGCTGTTTCCAAAGAGACGGTTCCGGTGGCGGCTCCGATCGCTCCGGGCAGAGAAGTTGACGCGATTCTGAAAGAAGTTCAAAAGCTCAATCGTCCATTGGTGCTGATGGCGTTGGAAGATGCGCAGAGCAAACGTTATCAGGACGGTGTGTTGACTGTGACGTTTGGCAAGGATGATGCCGTCGCCAAGCGGCTTCGCGACAGCGGCACATTGTTTCGCACAATCGGAGAAAAACTGTTTGGACAGCCGCTTCGTGTCGAGGTGCAAATCAGCGGCACCGCCGAGGTCGAAAAAGCCGTTGATCTAACGGCTCTCAAACGCCAGGAATTGAAAGATGTAGCATTGCAGAATTCTGCTGTGCGTCGTGTGCTGGATGAGTTCCGTGGTGAGGTTGTCTGGGTGAAGGAATCGCCTGATGCGAGCCAGCCATCATAAACCAATTATCAGGGATTGGTTCCGCCAGTTTTGAGGCCAACCAGCGCGTGATATGATGCCCGTGCTCGAAACCAATCCATTCAAGTTCTGATTGTAAGGAGAAATCAAAATGAAACTTCCAGG
>JAEUQP010000996.1 GCA_016789645.1 Acidobacteriota bacterium
TCCGAGCCAGAAAACGCTCAACCGTAGAAACCTCTGAATGAAGATTCCCATGAACCTATTTCATTTTTTTGCCGCCGGAACGGTTCCGGCATATCTGACAGACGCCGTCGCCCTGTTGGTCGCCGGAGCGATCATTGCGTATATCAGTTTCCGATTGCGGCTGGTGCCGATTGTCGGCTTTTTGTTGGCTGGCGTGTTGATCGGGCCGCATGCGTTGGGGTTGGTCAGCAATCGGGAACTGGTGGATAACGCCGCCGAAATTGGCGTCATTTTGCTGCTGTTCACCATCGGCATCGAATTCAGCCTGGAAAAACTGGCCAGCATCAAACGCCTGATTTTTGTCGGCGGTGGATTGCAGGTTGTGTTGGCTTCGTTGGCGACGATGGGTTTGCTGGCTGCGTTTGGCGTCAATTGGCGCGCCGGATTGTTCACGGGCTTTCTGGTTGCGCTGAGTTCGACGGCGATTGTGTTGAAAGTGCTGGGCGACCGAGGAGAAACCAACAGCGAACAAGGGCAGGTCGGATTAGGGCTGCTGATTTTTCAGGACTTGGCGATCATTGTCATGGTGTTGCTGGTTCCGATGCTGAGCCGTTCCGGCGGTTCGGCGCTTGGCATTGTTTGGGCGTTGGGCAAAGCGCTGGGAATCATCTTTCTGGTGTTATTTGTTGCGCGTCGGTTGATGCCAAAAGTGTTGGAAAAAGTCGCCGAAACCTGTTCGCCGGAATTGTTTCTGCTGACGGTCATTGCCATCTGTTTCGGCACGGCGTATCTGACCAGTTTGGCCGGAGTCAGTTTGTCGCTGGGTGCGTTTCTGGCCGGATTGCTGGTCAGCGAAAGCCGGTTCAGCCATCACGCGTTGGGCGAAATCATGCCGTTGCAGATTTTGTTCAGCGCCATTTTCTTTGTTTCGGTTGGCATCCTGCTGGATTTGCGGTTTCTGGCAATGAACCTGCCGCTGGTGCTGACGGTAATCGCAGCAACGCTGCTGATCAAAATTCTGACCACCGGGCTGAGTGTGCGAGCGTTAAGTTACAAATTGCCTGTGGCTACAGCTTCAGCGTTGATGCTGGCGCAGATTGGCGAATTTTCCTTTGTGTTGGAACGCGCCGGGCGTGAAGTTGGATTGTCTCCGGCGGGAATGGCGGAATCCGGGTCGCAAGCGTTTATTGCAGGAACGGTGATGTTGATGGTGTTGACACCGTTCCTGATGCAAATCGGTTCGCGGCTGGCGGGCAAGATCGAGCGGAAGACCACCGCCAGAGCCGTTGCCGGAATGGAAGCCGCGCCATTGCCGGAATCGCTACACGAACTTCAGGATCACGTGATTGTCGCGGGTTACGGGCAAGCGGCGCGCCGTTTGGTTCACGTGCTGAGCGGGTCTGGCATTCCGTATCTGATTACAACGCTCAGTCCGGGCGGCGCCAACGAAGCCGAAGCGCAAGGGTTGACGGTACTGCGCGGCGATTACAGCAAACGGAACATTCTGGAACATGCCGGGGTCGAACGCGCGCGGATGATGGTCATCGCCGATGACGATCCGGCCATGACGCATCGCGTGGTTGCGGTTGCCAAATCGTTAAACCCGGGCATGCGAATTGTGGCGCGCACGCGGTACATCAGCGATGCACATCCGTTGTTTGAAGTGGGCGTGGACAGCGCCATTGCCGAAGAAATGGAAAGCATCACCCGGCTGTTCACCGAAGTGATGGAGCATTACGAAATTCCCGCCGAACAAATCGAAGCCAACGAAAAAGCCATTCGCAGTGGCGGATATGCCGCTTTGCTGCATCAGCCGAAAGCGGGCGAACCGCCTCCGGTTACTTGCCAGCTTAATCAAAATGGCGGGATGCAATGCCAAACGAAGCAGCATCAAGACACTCTGCCGGTCTCGGTTGCAGCGAATACGGGCGAGATAGATACGGAACAAACCGTGTTGTTCATCCCGACTGCCACAGAAAGCGTGTGTCGGCATCTGGAGGAAATTCGCCCGGTTGTGCCCAGCGCGCGCGGTTGCGAAGAATGTCTGGCCA
>JAEUQP010000617.1 GCA_016789645.1 Acidobacteriota bacterium
CTCATTCCGTCGGTGATTTGCGTCGTTTTGCCGTCTTCCAGCGAATGCACATACACGGCGCTGTAATACGATTTCAGCGGTTTGCTGTACGTCAGCCAGCGGCTGTCCGGCGACCAACTGACGCCCGTCCCCCCACCAAACCCGGCATTCAGGGAGTCAAATTTTTTCGGCTGGCCGGTTTCCACATCCACTAACCAGAGGTTTCCGCGTTTATCGCTGTAGGCGATTTTCTTGCTATCAGGCGACCATTGCGCGCTGTAATAAAACGTCGGTTCAAGCTTGATCTTTTTAACCTCGCCTATTCCCTTTTGATCGCGCAGGTGCAATTCGTATTCGCCGGATTCATCCGAAAAATACGCGATCCATTTGCCGTCCGGCGACCACGAAGGATCGCGTTCGGCCACGCTGGTCGTGCTCGTCAAATTGCGTGCATCGCCTTTTTCCGCCGGAACCGAAATGATGTCGCCGCGCGCTTCAAACACGGCGCGAACGCCCGTCGGCGAAATGGCCGCATTGTTGATGCGCTGGCCGACTTTTTCATACTTCGGACGCACAGCCAGTTGATCGGCGTTGATGGTCACGTTGACCTTGGTGCTGCGATTCGATTTCAGATCGAAGATGTTCAGCGAGCCGAATTGTTCATACACAATCGCGTCGCCAGTGGTGGCCGCCGTCGCCGATTTGATGTCCAACCCGGCGTTGTTGATGAGTTTCGACACGCGTTTGGCCTTCGTGTCGTAAGCAAACAAGCTAATTGCCCCGTCACGGTCGGAAAGGAAGTACACCTTGTCGCCGACCCACATCGGATTGAAGTCGTTGGAATCTTCGCGCGGGAGTTTTTCAACGCTGGAATCGCTCATCGCGGCAATCCAGATGTACGAAGCGTGTCCGCCGCGATACCGTTTCCAGGCGTTGAAAGCGCGCGGCAATGGTTCGTAAGCAATTTTCTGGGCATCCGGTGAAAACGAACCTTCGTGGCCGGTAGGCAACGGCAATTCCGTCGGCAACCCGCCCGAAGCGGCGACGGTAAACAATTTCATGAAGCGGCGCGATTCGCTGGCGCGCTCGGAAAGGAACAGCAGCGATTTGCCGTCCGGCGTCCAATTGCACAATGCATCCACGCCGGGATGAAACGTGACGCGTTTGGGCACTCCGCCACCCGCTGGCACGGTGAAGATGTCGGTATTGCCGTCGTATTCACCGGTGAACGCAACTGTCTGACCATCGGGCGAAAAAATCGGATTGCCTTCCGCACCCACGCCTGTGGTCAATCGCGTGGCTTCGCCGCCTGTGCGCGGCACGCTCCACAAATCGCCCGCGTATTGAAAAACGATGTGCGTGCGATTCATCGTCGGTTTCCGCACCAGCAGCGGACGTTCCTGCGCCGAGCTGCGGTTGTCGGAAATCAACACCGCTGCGGCTATCAGCAAAAGCGATAACATCAAAATTGCTTTTCTCATCTCGTGTCTCCCTCAAAAAACATTGACGCCAGGAGTTCAAGCTTTAGCTTGATGGATTTCCCCAAACTGAAGCTTGAACTCTGAACCGGATCGTTTTCGATTATTGATTGCCACGTCCGCCCTGACCGACAGGAGCGGGCGTTGTGTTTTTGAAATAGTTCGGGAATGCCGGACGTTTGTATTGCTTGGGCGGATTCTTTTTCAGTTCGTCCAGCAAATATTCGACCGCGCGCTCCAATTGCGGATCGCGTCCCTGCCGCCAAAGCGCCGGATCAAATTCGACTTCGATGTCGGGCGCAACGCCGGCGTTTTCAACTTCCCATTCGCCGTCCAGCCCGTAAATCGCCGCGTCTGGCGCAGTATTTCCTCCACCATCCATCAACGGTGGCGGCGCAAACGACGCAATCAATCCGCCCCAGGTTCGTTTGCCAACCAATGGGCCGAGCTTGGATTTTTTGAAGTACCACGGCATGGCGTCTCCGCCCGAACCAGCCATTTCGTTAATCAGCATGGCTTTCGGCCCGTAAATCGCTCCTGCCGGAACTGCTACATCCTGGCCGCCTTCGCGGTAATGAATGTTGCTGAGTTGCTGGCGACCGAGCAGTTGAACGACATAATCGGCCAGCAACCCGCCCTGATTGAAGCGCTCGTCAATCAGCACGCCGTTTTTGTTGGTCTGGGCAAAGAAATACCGGTTGAAGCTGGCGTAACCGCCATTCGCCGTGTCCGGCATGTGCAAATAAGCCAGTTTGCCGCCGGAGAGTTGATCCACTTTGCGGCGATTGCCTTCGATCCAGTCCAGATACCGCAAGCCTTGCTCACTGCCAACGGGCACAACAGTCACTTCGCGCGAACCGGTTCCGTCAGCATTCGGGCCAACTTTGATGGCAACCTGCTTGCCAGCTTTTGATTCAAGGAATTGATACACGCTGTCCGTCGAACGAAGCTCGCGCCCGTTGATGGCCAAAAGGTATTCGCCTTCTTTGACGTTGACGCCGGGTTGAGTCAGCGGCGCGCGCAAATTCGGATTCCAGTTTTCGCCGTTGTAAACCTTGGCGAAGCGATAGCGTCCGTTTTCGATTTTGTAATCCGCGCCAAGCAAGCCGCCGGGCACGAAATTCGGTCGTGACTGGTCTCCGCCAAAAATGAACATGTGGCCGACCGTCAACTGGTTCAGCATGTCCGTGAACAAGTAAGTCAGATCAGAACGATGTGCGACCGCTTCGACGTATGGCGCGTATCGCTTTTTCATTTCTTCCAGGTTCAACCCGTGCAGATTTTTGTCATAAAAGAAGTCGCGTTCATTGCGCCAGACTTCGTTGTACATCTGACGCCATTCAACCTGAGGATCCACACGAACTTCCATGTCGGCGGTTTTCAGCATGCTGGGGCCGCCGGGCGCTCCCGGAGGCGTCGGCGCTCCCAGCGTTGCAGTCGAGCCAATGACCCAATTACCGAAGCCTTGCCGATACAGCGCCTTTTCGCCATTGGCGGAAAGCTCAAACGACGTAACGCCGTCAATCGCCTTGTCCAGCTTACGTTTTTCCAGATCGTATTTTTGAACGGTGAACCCGGGCGCGGTGGCGGCAGCGGACTGTTCCAGGATGTAAATGACGTTGGCTTTGCCCGCGATCAATCCTTGATAGTTCCGGTTAGGGATCGGCAAAGCAATGATGCGCTGGTCAATGCCGTCCAGATCAATGCGCGTTGGTTCTTCTTTCTTGGCCGGAGGTGTCGCTCCACCTGGAGGCGCAGCGCCAGCAGGGGGCGTGGCAGGCTTCGCCGCGTCTCCTTGTCCTTCTTTCGCGGCATCTTTCTTTTCTTCAGCGACTTTTTCTTCATCGCTTTCTGGCGCCAGCGGCGAAGGAAGATCGTTGCGCAATACGATGGCATAGACGCTTCGCGTCGGCTGATTTCCAAAGCCGGACAAATCGGCAAAGCTGATGCTCGGCCCCAGATTCGTGCTGGTGGTGAAATACAGGTATTTGCCGCTGCGGTCGAACGCCGGGTACCGCGCATCGCCCATTGCATCGGTGAGCTGGTGCGTTTTGCCGGTTTCCAGCGAATAGACAAACACCGCACGCAGCAAATTCGGAAGCTGTTTGGTGTACGTGATCCAGCGACTGTCGGGCGACCACACCGGATCCATCACATCTTCATTGAAGCCGATGGGATTGGCGTCCACTTTGACCGGCTGGCCTTTGTCAATTTCCAGATACCAAAGCTGAAGTTTCTTGTCAGTGAAGGCGAATTTCTTGCTGTCGGGCGACCAGGTTGGCGACGCGTAAAACGTCGGAGGCAAGGCGATTTTCTTCGTTTCACCTTCGCCTTTTTGATCGCGCAGATGCAGCGCGTATTCGCCGGATTCTTCGCTGAAATAGGCGATCCATTTGCCATCAGGCGACCACGCCGGATCGCGTTCCATCACGCCGGGCGTGTTGGTCAAATTTCTGGGATCCCCTTTTTCCGCCGGAACGGTGATGATTTCGCCGCGCGCTTCAAACACGGCGCGCGCGCCGGTCGGCGAAATGTGCGAGTTGAAAATTCGCTGGCCGACCCGTTCAAAACGCGGACGCACCGCCAGTTGATCGGCAGCCACGCGAATGTTCACTTTTTGCGCTTTGTTGGTTTTCAGGTCGAAGAGGTGAATGGTGCCGAATTGTTCAAACGCAATCGCTGCTGAGGATCTGGCATCGCCGCTCCAGGCCGAAGCGGTTTTGATGTCGAACACACTGTCTTTGACCAGCAAGTCAACGCGTTTGGTTTTCACGTCGTAACTGTACAGCGCATACCGTTCGTCACGGTCTGACAGGAAATACACCTTGTCGCCCACCCACATCGGGAACCGGTCATTGCCACCTTTGCGCGGGAGTTTTTCAATCGTCGAATCGGAAAGTCTGGCGATCCAGATCACGTCTTGTTGTCCGCCATAATACCGTTTCCATTCCGGTTGCCATTGATTCAACGGCTCATAGGCGATGCGCGTGGCATCCGGCGAAAACGCGCCGCGTTCGCCCGAAGGCAGCGGCACTTCTTCCGGCAAGCTACCAGAACCGGCGCCATCAAGCCCGATGGTAAACAGCCGCACAAACCCAGCGTAGCTATTCCGCGCGGAACTGAACAGCACGCGCTTTCCGTCGGGAGTCCATCCGGCAGCGACATCCGCGCCAGGATGATAGGTCAGCCGTTTCGGAACTCCGCCCGCCGCAGCTACGACATACACATCCACATTGCCGTCATATTCGCCGGTAAATGCGATTTGCGTTCCATCCGGCGAAAAATACGGATCGGTTTCCGTGCCGACGCCCGTGGTCAATCGTTTTGCATCGCCGCCTGTGCGCGGGACGCTCCACAAATCACCGGCATAAACGAACACGATGTGGGTTTGATTAACAGTGGGCTTCTGAAACAGCGTAGCTTCGTTTTGCGCCAGGCAAGCAGCGGCCACAGCCACAACGAGAAGCAGCGACAAGATTGGCTTGGTCATACATTCGACTCCTGATTGTTTGCTCAAAAATGGATTACGGTTGGCAAGTTTTCTGTACGTCAGAAAAACCCGGTCAGTTCGGATTTTGTGCTTTTGGCTGAGGATTGCAAGGTTTCGAGAAAACCTTTTACAAGATTTACAACCAGACCAGGTTGGGAAAAGTCGAGAGAAGTGCAGGAAGGTCTGGGAGTCTTTCCCTCTCAGACTTGTGTTGATTTTCCAGATTCATCAAGACTTTTCGAGACTTGGATCACTTCTTTGAGGTTTTGGACATTCTTCGCGCTTTTTCTGCCAACTGCGCGGAATTGTTCATTTCGGCCAACGCACGCTGAAGTTGCATATCCTCTTCGGTGGTCATGCGTCGTTGCGTGTCAGCGCCATAAGCGGCCAGCAACACTTCTTCCCGAATTTTGCTGCGCGCCCAGGCCAGATGATCGTCCACCATCTTCATCGTCAATCCGTAATCCTGGTTTTGGGCGATAAATTCACTCATGAATCCGCGGTAAGCTTTCAAAATGCCGTCACTGACGAGAAATTCGCCCGGTTGTGGCTGATGATCGAATTCGATGGCGTCGCGTTTGAACTGCGGAGCCTCGGCAATTTCTCCTGCCATCAATTTGCGAACGAACATAAACAACCCAGTCGTCCAAATGGCTCCTTGCTCGTTGCTGATCGTCACCGGTTCGATTTTGACATCCGGTTCGATGCCGCCGCCGCCATACACAGGCCGACCGAGCGAAGTGCGGCGCATCTGACTTTTGGTTTTGTCCTCGGGCTTCGCATCGCCGTTGGCCGAGCGGCGAAAATGGTATTCATAAATCGAACCGCTGGAATAATCGCGTTGGATCAACCGCCCGCTCGGCGTGAAATACCGAGCCGTCGTCAACGTCAATCCGGTTCCGCCCGAAAGCGGATAGATCGTTTGCACCAGGCCTTTGCCAAAACTCGGTTCGCCAATAATCAAGGCGCGATCATGATCCTGAATCGCTCCGGCGACGATTTCCGATGCCGACGCCGATCCATCGTCAATCAACACCACCAGCGGAAACGTTTCCGGCGAACCGGATTCGGCTGTCCAATCCTTGTCGCCTGCTTTTCCTTCGCGGTTGCGGACGGAAACGACGACCTGTCCGCGTTGCAAGAATTTGTCGGCGACGCGAATCGCCTGATCCAGAAAGCCTCCGGGATTGCCGCGCAAATCCAGAACCAACTGGTTCATTCCCTGCTCTTTCAAGTTGTTGATTGAAGTGCTCAGTTCGTCGCTGGTCGTCGAATGAAAACCGCGCGAAAGCGCTATGTATCCGACGCCGGGTTTGACCAGGTAATAGCTGGAAATGGAAGGCAGGTCCACGGCGGCGCGCTCCAGCGTGACCGTCAGCGGTTGCGGAGCGCCTTCGCGCAGAACGGTGACTTTGACTTCGGTTCCGAGTTCGCCGCGCAAATGATCACGGACTTTGTCTGAATTCCAGGTTTCGGCGTTTTCGCCGTCAACCTTGATGATCTGGTCGCCATATCGCAATCCGGCGCGAGCAGCAGGCGTGTCCTTGAATGTTTCCATGATGTACACACCCCGATGCCGCGATTGAATGGATGCGCCAATGCCGAAATACTGGCTGCGCTGTTCCATTCGCATTTCTTCAAAGGCTTTTCGGTCGTAAAAATTCGAGTGTGGGTCAAGCACGCGCAACATGCCGGAAATGGCCGCTGTCGTCAGCATTTCGTAATCCACTTCCTGCACGTAATTTTCGCGCACCAACTCCATCGCTTGAATGTAATCGCGCGCGAGCTTTTCCTGAGCCAGCCGCTCATTGGTGACCGCGTGCGGGCGCAATGCGGTCAAACTAACCAACAGCCCAACTGTCAGGAAAAGAATCGAAAACCGATGCCAATGTTTTCTCACTGCTGACAACCTCCAACTTGTGATCAGTCGTTTTTGCGGAAGGAATTCCAAGGCGAGATCGCATACTAATTCAAAGTTTCCCGGATGCAAACTGACTCCTGAATCTTCCCCTTCCCCCAACCTTATCCAGAAAAGATTGACAGATCGGCAGCGCCTTTTTATTATCCGCCCGTCAATTACAGCGGTTACCGCATTTCCCCCAAATGAAAAGCATCTCAAACAATCATAAAAAGTGACCTCAGGCGTAAAAACGCCGTGCGAAGCTTTTAAGTCATTTTTGACAGCCATTTGACACATTCACACACACGCATCCTTAAAGACGTTTGAAAACCAACTGAACAATCAATCGCACATTGTGCGATGACCCAAGCCAGCGACTTACGCCCCAAGTCTCATATTCGGCTTCCGTGCCCCATCTTACGCCCCGATTTTGCCCCGCAGTGTGTCTTCAAGTTGTTCGTGGGTTATTCGTGTTTTGTACCCTCGTAATGTC
>JAEUQP010001037.1 GCA_016789645.1 Acidobacteriota bacterium
CCCACGACGGCGAAGGCTTTCATCGGTCCGGCCAGCACAATGTCTATGCCTTCGACTTCGTTGCCAGCGGTGACTTCGACTGCTTGCGCTTCGGCTTGTTCGGTGGCGCTGGGGTAAAAGGTTCTGGGGTAATTCGCGCGCCGAACTTGTCCCGGCGCAATGCGGTTGCCGCCATCGTTTCCGGCACTGACCAGATATTTTCCGGCAGGCAATCCATACGCGCGATACACGCCACGGTCGTCGGTTTCCACTCCGGCACGATTGCCGCCGAATGCCGGACGCGCTTGGCCGGTTTCGTTGACCATCATCAGGTTGAGGCGTTCGGCAATGATGGGGCGGCCATTGTTGTCTGTGACTCTGCCGGTAATGACTCCGCCGCGCGCCATGGCGAAATCAATTTGCGACACAGTTTGGCCATCGCTGACGTTGACGGTTTTGCCAGCGCCGCCAAAGCCCTGAGCATTGCCCGCAGCAGTGACCAGCGTTTCGGTCATCGGCATCACGCGATACCCGCCTGCGTTTAACCCTGTGAAGCGATAAATTCCATTTTCATCGGTGACGGTTTGAATGAGGTTTTGAGGTTGGTTCTGCGGCTGGTTGCCTTGCGCCTGTCTGCCACCTTGCCGATTGGCCTGGCCAATCTGATTGGCAATCAGCGCCATCGGAACGCCTGCGGCAGGCGCTTCGCCGACTTTCACCATGCCGGTGATGGTGGCCGTGCCCGGTTGTGACGGTGTTTGCGCCATCGCCGACAGCGTCAATGCCAACAGCAAACAGGCCAGTGAACGGGAACTAAAAAACATAAGCCGACTCCTTTTGCGTTGCAGTCATTCCGAATGCCCGAATGATTGTGGGTATCGGTAAAGACGCGAACGGAGTCGGCTTGGTTTGATGAAATTTTGTCCGGCTTCAGGGCGCGATGTAGTTCGTCAGCGCCAGTTCGTTGTAGCTCGTGTACAGCTTGTTGTCGAAATCCTTCAGGAAGACGGTCATCTTTTGCAGCAATGTGGTCAACCGATGGCCGGGTTGCCGAGCCGGATGTGGGCCGCGTCCGGCAATCGCGCGAATGAACAAGCTCTTGTCGGTCAACGGCAATTTGCGAACATTTTCCGCAAAGTCCTCAAACACGCCATTTTGAAACAAATACTGCTCCACATTGGACAGGTAAAATGCGGTCACGGTGTAACCGTTCTTTTTCAGATAGTCGGCAACCGATGCGATTCCTTTTTTACCAGCGAAATCCGCCACCACTGGAATGATCAGATTCTTGCGATGCAGCCCGCGCACGAATTCGTAATCTTCCTTCACGGCCAAAAAGTTTCCCTGATTTCCCAACAGGTCTTCGCCAGCCAAAATTTCCCGCAGGGTAGGGAAGTAGCCGCCCCAACCGCCACCGCCGTCTGTGCGGTACGAAATTGCCAAGCCTTCGTCGCGAAAACTTTTGTAGACATATTCCAGCATGTATTTGTCGCTGTCAGACAGCGGGAATTTGAAATCGTCCTGAATCAGTTTGCGGATTTCGGCCAGATTCGCCTGATAGGCTTTTTCATCGGCAGTCGCTGCGCTGAAGTAATTCAGCAAGTCGTTGATCGAAGCGTTTGCCGCCGGAGCTTTGTCCTTGATTTCTTTGGGAGCGTCTTTGGCGGGCAACGGGCGGCTGAGCAGTTTGGCTAGAAATTGCGCCGGAGTTTCCGACGTGTGAAAGACGGCTTTGTACATCAAATGTTGAATGATCGCCTGTCGCCGGATGTCGAACAAAAACACGATCTGCGGACGCGTTTTGGCAATGTAGGTAAAATTCTGTTCCGGCCCCACGCCCAGATAGGCTCCGCCGGTGGTGCCGACTTCGCGCAGTTTTTGGACGACATGCAAATACGACGTTTCATTGGAGGTGAAATTGTCCGAGCGAAATGTCCCGCCTTCTTCGGAAAATTCACGGCTAAGTTTGGAAAACTCTTCCGCCGAAAAATTCTCCGGCTGTTTCGGTTTGGCTTGTTCCGGCTGATTCGCAGGCGCCGCTTTGGCCGGTTGGGCGGATGGACTTTGTTGCTGTGCTGCCTGACCGAATGTCGAACTTGCTGCCACCAGCAATGCAATGCTTAGCGCCAAAGCCGAAAACAGATTGCGCCAACCGAACGGCTGACGATTGCCACGAAAATACTGCATAACGATTTCTCCTCCGGGTTGAATCGAGACAGGCAGGGTTATACCAGAAAGGATAGTGAGACTTCACGCTTCAGCGGGCAATTTGGGGTTTGCGACGCTGAAGCGTGAACGCTGCGCGTTATTCCAACTTCCACGGTTTGCGGTAAGGCCGCGAGAGCATTTGGTTGGCTTCTTTATCGCCGAGGATTTCTTCCTTGTCGGCGTCCCATTTGAACGACCGGCCAAGCCGCGTGGCGATATTTCCCAGATGGCACATCGTGGCGGTCAGATGACCTTCTTCCACATCGGCAATAGGACGCTTGCGGCTCTTGATGCAATCCAGGAAATCGCGGATGTGCGAGGTTTGCGATTGATTGGCATCGCCTTTGACCTGCATCGGTTCGACGGCGGGTTTGTCGGCTTTGCGCCAGGTTTCAGGCGCGATGGTGAATCCGTTGCGCATGATGCTGAGCGTGCCTTTCGTGCCGTGAAAGACCAGGTATTCATCGCGCGTGCGATTGACTTCGCGACCTGACCACGTGACGACGCAATCGCCGAAATCGTACAGCACTTCCTGCACGTCAGGAGTTTCGCCGCCGTCTTGGATCGCGTACCGACCGCCGAAGGCCGTCACGGCGCGCGGGCCTTTGGCATTCAACGCCCAACGAGCGATGTCCAGATTGTGCGCTCCCCAGTTGGTCATCTGCCCGCCGGAATAATCCCAGAACCATCGAAAATGATAATGGCAACGGAATGGATCGTAAGGAACTGCCGGCGCAGGACCGAGCCAGAAATCCCAGTTCAACCCTTTCGGAATTTCCTTGCCGGGGCCGAGAATTTCTTCGGGTTTGAAACCGGGCATGGCGTTGCGCGTGTATCCGGCAGTGATTTTGTGAACCGTGCCGATGCCGCCTTCGCGGATCAGCTTGACGGCTTGCTGGTAATGATTGCCCGAACGTTGCTGGCATCCGGTTTGAACAACGCGGTTGTATTGCCGGGCAGCGACCACCATTCGACGGCCTTCGCGGACGAACAGCGACAGCGGTTTTTCGCAATACACATCTTTGCCTGCCTGACAGGCGGCAATCGTCGGAATTGCATGCCAATGATCGGGTGTCCCCACGATCACGGCATCCACCTCTTTCAGTTCCAGCAAACGGCGGAAATCCTCAAACTGGGCGATTTTGCCTCCAGACGCCTGGGCAGCGGTTTTAGCCGCGCGCTCCAGATACGGTTGATAAACATCCGCCGCCGCTATCGGATTCACATCCGGTTGTTTCAGAAACTGCGACCAAACCGAATGTCCGCGGTCGCCCGGGCCGATGATTCCCAGATTGATCCGGTCATTGGCTCCTAAAATTCTTGTTCGGCTCAACGCCGTCCCAGCGCCAGCCGCCAACGTCGCCTTGGCAAAAGTTCTTCTGTTGATCGTTTCCATGACGTTTTTGTTTTTGACCTTTCCTTTGATTGAGTGTTGGGTTGGATCGAATCGCGCAAATCTTATGACTCAGGTTGCGGGCCGACAACCAGTTTGCAGGTTGAGGGCAACATTTTTACACGCTCGAAACAGTGCAGCGATCCGTACTTGGGTGAGCGTGGAGACTTGCTCAAGTAGAAAATAACTTGAGCCTGATCCTCTCAGCATAGATCAGGCTCAACTTTGCCTCCGACCATTCGCCATTTATGGCGTCATACCTGCGGAAATTGTTTCGATATCGCTTCAGGAAAAAAATGATGACGAAACTGAGCCTGACCCTCCGCTTAGATCAGGCTCAGCCTTTTCCCTCACGGGCAAACGCAAATGGTTGCAAGCACGCAAAGGGAAAACTCAAGTGCTGAAAAAAATCGTAATTGCCGAAAAAAACTCTTATGGTGATCTTTGGTAAGACCATGCCTTCCGAACATCACAGACGAGTCACCGAAATACCAGGTCACAAAAAAGTCGAAAGGAAAGAAATTTTCCAGCGGAAAGCAGCGGTTATTTTTTCAGGTTGAGTCGTTGCGCCTGTTTTTGCGCCTTCAATGCCAGTTCCGTTGCCAGGAAACAGGGCGCCTGTGGCATTGCTGTTTCCGTGCGATTGAGGATGTCGTTGACCAGCAACTCACCGTATTTCAGTGGCACATCGGCGCAATCAATTCGCTGGACGCCTTTCTGATCTACCAGAAACAGATGATTCGCTCCGGCTTTTCCGGCAATGTCCACGTTTTTGCGAACTTCCAGATAACCTTCGGTTCCAATCAC
>JAEUQP010001135.1 GCA_016789645.1 Acidobacteriota bacterium
CACGGACAAGATGATCTTCAAGATTGCCTACCTGATTCATTACATCACCCAAGCCATCACGCTCGAACCGGGCGATGTCATCGCCACCGGCACTCCCGAAGGCGTCGGCGTCTTCCGCACTCCGCCGGTGCTGCTGAAAGATGGCGATGTATTTGACGTGGTGATTGAAAAGGTCGGTACGCTGCATAACGGTTTCGTGAAGGCCTAGTGCCATAGCTTCAACCTGCTAAACCAATAGCCCTGATGTGGCGACCTTCGCCGCGTCAGGGCTATTTTTTGCCTAGAAGAATCTCTTCTACTGCCGTTCCATTGCCTTTCCTTTCCCCAGCCGTGCCCGACAGCAAAAAAACTTTCCGAATCCGTGATGGGGTTTTGCCACAGCTCTCGCGTTAGTCGGTGAAGGCAGCGAGAGGCCGCACACGAAGCCGGCAAGCGCCGGGACAATGACCGAGCCATCCTCTGCCCTGCCTCTCAGATTTCTCAATTCAACAGCGCCGCTCACCACCGCAAGGCCTGCCTGAGAAGCCTTCGGGCCGAAGTGTGTCCAGATAAGGGTCGAGCGGCGACGGCTACTGCAAGGAGAGGCCATGTTCAAATCACTTCTGCACGCTATTTCTCTCACTCTGGGATTGATTTTTTCTTCGCCGGGGCAGACGCCTAAGACTTCCGCCGCCTTTGGCAACGTGGCGCAGCAGGCATTCAACTATTTTGCGCGGATGGATAAACAGCCTGACGAGTTTTTGCGCAACATTCGCCTGCAGAAAGTCACGCTGGAATTAAAACTGAAAGCGCTAAACCTTATTCCTCCTGAAAGTTTGGTGGAACCTTCGGCGAAAGGACAGGCCAAGCTACGCGCGCTGTCGCCGATCCTCAAGTACCACGAGCGCGACTCATTCATCGAACTCAAGATCATTCGTGTTCCTGTCGCCACCGCCTCTTTTCTCGCCGGCGCCGCCATCCTAATCACAGAACCAGCGCTTGAGTTACTCACGACAGAAGAGTTGCAAGCTGTGGTGGCACATGAGCTAAGCCACGAATATTATTGGAATGAATTTGAACTTGCGCGTCGGTCTCAGCAATACCACGTAATCAAGGAATTGGAATTACGCTGTGATGGCATTGCGGTCATCACGCTGAAACAACTCGGCCTAAATCCGGATCGTTTGATTTCAGCCACAACCAAGTTTCAGCAATACAATGAGCGGCAGGGATTTCCTCCTTCAGAGAATTACGTTTCCCTTGCTGAGCGTCTCAGGTTTATCCAGGCGATGACCAATATGATCCAAGTGAGAAATCACGCTGCGCATACTCCCACCCGGAAGTAAGATTCCTTTTGGGTTGGTTGTCTACCTCTTTAGTGTCTCTATCCAGTTCAGCACGACCGTGAACGGAGGCAGTCTGGTTTCCTCCATACTTGTCACAAAGAGAAATCGCTGCCCGTCGCCAGTCGTTGTATAACCGATAGTCGTGACCGCCTGGATGCCGTTCAGTGAGAAGAGTTCTTTAGGCTTCCCGGCTTTCACATCTGCGCTGAGCGTCACGTCCACAGCCATCAGCTTGCTGTCAGCAGAAATGTAGTACAACTCCCGACCATCGCGCCGCCAAGCCGGAGTATAGCCACCATTGGTCGAAATCTGCCATTTGCCTCCGGCAGCCGAAGCGCCAGGCACAAATGCCTGGATGTAGATTTCGTAACGCCCTGATGCATTGGAGGTGTAAGCAACCCATTTGCCGTCGGGAGAGAATCTAGCACTGCTTTCGCTAAATTGCGTGTTGAGCCAAGGCCAAGGCTTGCGTTCGCCCTCCATTGGCAAAACCCATAAATCCCACTGTGTCTGAGAATTTAATTCCCGGTAAAGAATGAACCGTCCGTCCGCTGACCAATCACGAGCTTGCTTCGAATAGGTTGATTTCAACAGAATCTCGTCCTCTCCAACGCCATTCGCAGCTTTCTGATATAGGTTTGATGCTCCCTCTCGATTGGAATCCCATACTATTCGGCTACTATCCGGTGACCAGCGCGGAAAATTATCACCTGCCGGATCGAAGGTGAAACGTGAATCTGTCCCGCGCCTCAGATCGAATAAGCGAATGTCATAAGTTTGCGTCTGTGGGTCGCGTTGCCCAACTGCCAGACGCTGCTCATCGGGGGAAAGGTCTGGAAGAGCATAAATTCCCGCCGAGGCTATTGAGCTCAGCTTTTTGCCCGAGCGATCAAACCAAGTGAGTTGCTGATTACCGTTGTCCTCGATGAGAACGAGGACTCCAGAGGTTGAGAGAGAGAATCGTGCTATACCGCCATTTAGAGATCCGATATGCTCTGCAAGTCGAATTGATTCACCAACAAGCTGATTTCGACTGAAATCGAAGGACTGTGCCTGTAGCGATCCCTGACGCATGAAGACTAGGTATCCTTCGTTTTGAGCCACAGGACCGGTTCCCACGCCAACATTTGGGCTGGCAGACGGCAGCAATAATTTCGTCTCACCCTCGTCAAATGACGCAAGATAAATTCCGTTTTTTGTTGGGTCGATGTTTGCTTTGTGAAAGAGGAAATGACGACCATCTGGCAGGAAAACAGGCGTTGAATGAGTAGTTTCTCCACGCAACCTATCAACCGTGGTAACGGTTGTGACAGTTCCGCCATTCGCGGGAATTCGCTTTATTCCGCCAGCCTGCGTGCTGAACAAAATTATCCCCTCACGATTCCAAGCGCCGCCACCATGAGATGGCACGTCGCACAAGGTATCCGGTTGTCCGCCAGTAGCCGCAATCTTTTTGAGCTTGCGATCCTCGAAATAAGCGATGAATCGGCTATCCGGCGACCAAAACGGCAAGTCTACAGTTCCTACATCTACCAGCGGCTTGGCTGTGGTTGAACTCAGCGGCCGCACCCAGATTTGTGAATTGCCTTCAACGGTCGCGACAAAAGCCAGCGTGCTTCCATCGGGTGAAATCGTAGGATAGTCAAAGCGCGTCGCTTTCTCCGGTGGCGTCACAAACAATCGCGCCATTTCCACCTTTAATGCCGGGCGGTTGAAATACGACAAACCAAGGGCAAACAAAGCCAAGGACAGTGTTCCTGCTGTAAGCACCCAGATGCGCTCGCGCCAGCCACTCAGGAGTGTATGCATCCTACCGTTTGGAATGGACTGGACAACTAAGCTTTCAGGTGAAAGCAACGCTTCAAGCGCAAAGCCAAGATCGCTTGCCGATTGAAACCGCTCCTCCGGTCTCTTTTCTAAACACCGCAGCAGGATCCTTCTAAGCTGGGGGCTGATCTTCAAGTTCATCCCGCTCAATTTCGACGGTTCATCCCGCAAGATCGCGGCTATGGTCTCGCTCGGCGTCACGCCCTCGAATGGCGTGTGCCCGGCCACCAATTCGTAAAGCATCACGCCTAAGCTGAAGATGTCCGTCCGCGCATCCACCTTCTCCCCGCGCGCCTGCTCCGGCGACATGTAGCGCAACGTGCCCAGCACGACTCCGGCTGCGGTGTTTGACCGGGCGAGAGTCGGGGCTTCCGACGAGTTGGCTAGCGCAGATGGCGCGGCGAGTTTGGCAAGGCCGAAGTCGAGTACTTTGACTAAACCGTCGGGCCGCACCATCACATTTTCTGGCTTGATGTCACGGTGTACGATCCCCGCGCCGTGAGCCGCTTCCAGCGCCGCCGCAATTTGAATGGCGATCTTTAACGCTTCAGCCAACGTTGGCCGCTTTCCTTCCAACTGCTGCCGCACGGTGACGCCCTCGACCAGTTCGGCGGCGATGAAGTGCTGTCCGCTGTCTTCGCCGATGTCATAAATCGTAAGGATATTCGGATGATTCAGCGCCGAAGCCGCCCGCGCCTCGCGTTCAAAGCGTCGCAGCCGGTCTGCGTCCGTGGTGAACTCGACAGGCAGCAGCTTGAGCGCAACTTTGCGCCCAAGCCGCGTGTCTTTGGCCGTGTAAACCTCGCCCATTCCGCCTTTGCCAAGTGGTGAAATGATTTGGTAATGGCCGATGCTCTTGCCCATGAGCGTTGGCGCATCTCCTCCAGCGATCAGCGGCGCGGCCACAGCGTAGGCTGGAGTTTCGATAAGACTTCCGGCTTCCTCATCAGCAGCGAGTAATGCCTCAACCTCGCGGCGCAAGAAGTCGTCATCGCCGCAAGCCGCGCTGATAAACGCAGAGCGATCATCAGGTGCGCATTCGAGTGCCGTCTGAAACAATTGATCTACTTGTCGCCATCGTTCAGGGTTCATTCCGTTAAAACTTTGACAGCGTCCATTCGCTGGTAATACTCTCTGACGTGAATCGGAGGTAAGTCATGATGTCAACTGTCGCCACTTCACATATCGAGCTTGACGCCGAAGGGCGGGCGTGGATTTCAGGCTCCAACGTCAAAGTGATCGAAATCGCCCAGGACAAGTTAGCCTGGGGCTGGAGTCCCGAAGAAATGTGCCTGCAGCACCCGCACCTTTCACTTGCTCAAATTCACGCGGCTCTCTCTTATTACTACGATCATCAGGACGAATTGAATTCTGAAATCGCGGAGCAGATGCGCGAGTACAAAGAGTTGAGATCGCAGGCGGAAAACTCTTCCTTGCGGCAAAAGCTCCGCGCACTCGGCAAACTGTAATGGGCGTCAACCTTTATTTCGATGTTCATGTGCCCTATGCCATTACGTTTGGCCTGCGTTTACGCGGCGTGGATGTGCTCACCTCACAGGAAGATGGCACAAGAGAACTGGATGACGATCTGCTGCTTGACCGCGCAACCGAGTTAGGACGTGTTTTATTCAGCCAGGACAAAGACCTATTGCGCGAAGCACAAAAACGGCAGCAAACCGGAGTAAGATTCGGTGGCGTCATTTACGCACCTCAACTCGGAATTGCGATTGGCCATTGCATTGACGATCTTGAGCTGATCGCACAATGCACTAATCCGGACGAATGGCTAAATCGCGTGGATTATTTGCCGCTGAAATGAGGCGACTCAGCCAATTCAATATCGCTCACTCAAGATTCAGCATTCCCCTCACCCATCAACAGGCGGTGCAACCAAGCTTTGGCCGCTCGCCATTCGCGCTGCACCGTCGGCACAGAAATGCCTATTACTTCCGCCGTTTCCTCTTCCGTCAATCCGCCGAAAAAGCGCAACTCGACGATGCGGCCTTTGCGCTCGTCCATCGCCGTCAATTTTTCCAAGGCTTCATCAACCGCAATCAACTCAGCAGCGCGCGCATCGGTGACGGCGGCGGTTTCGTCCAGCGAAACCTGAATCGCTCCGCCGCCACGCTTGGCGTATTGAGCCTTGCGCGCGTGGTCAATCAAGATGCGCCGCATCAATTGCGCCGCAATGCCGAAAAATTGAGCGCGATTTTGCCATTGGACATTCTTTTGATCTATCAGCCGCAAGTAGGCTTCGTTGACCAGCGCCGAAGTTTGCAAGGTATGGCCAGGGCTTTCGCGCCGCATGTAATTTCCGGCCAGACGGCGCAGTTCGGCGTTGACGAGCGGCAACAATTGTTCGAGCGCCGACTGATCGCCCTCGCTCCAGGCTACCAAAAGCTGAGTCACATCGTGGGTCGCCGGAATCATTTTCTGTCTCCGTTGTTTGGCTAAATCGCTGATTGGACGTGCAGATTATAGTCTCGGAGTCTGCGGTTACCAAACCAACGGAAAGAAATTGCTTTTTATTGAACTCCCTTCACTTGCCTCGCGCGCGGCAATTGCGTTTAATGGTTAAGCCAAATCTGGCATCCATCACGAAATTCAAAACCTCGAAAGATTCTTGCGAAGATGAGCGAATACTTCATCGGCATAGACAGCGGTACGCAAAGCACCAAAACCATCTTGCTGGACGCGGACAGCGGCGAAGTTGTCGCTAGCGCCAGTCAGCATTACGAATTGATCGAAGGCTTGCCCGCCGGTCACAAGGAACAGCATCCGGCGGATTGGATTGCCGCCATTCGGCACGGCATCAACACCGTTCTGGAATCATCTGGCGTGGATCGGGCAGCGGTCAAAGGCATTGGCGTTTCCGGCCAGCAACATGGCTTTGTGGCGTTGGACGAAAACGATCAAGTTATTCGTCCGGCCAAGCTCTGGTGCGACACGGCGACCAGCACAGAATGCGAAGAGATCATTGGCGCGCTCGGTGGATTGGAAAAAACCATCGCGGCGGTCGGCAACGGAGTTCCGGCGGGCTTCACCGCTTCCAAGATTCTGTGGCTGAAAAATCACGAGCCGGAAAACTTCGCTCGACTGCGTTCGGTTCTATTGCCGCACGATTACATCAACTTCTGGCTGACTGGCCGCAAAACGATGGAATGCGGCGACGCTTCGGGAACGGCTTTGCTGGATGTTCGCAACCGCGTGTGGTCAAAAGCGGCGATTGACGCGATTGATCCTTCGGTCGCAAAGATGCTGCCGGAGTTGATCGCTTCGGACGATATTGCCGGGACTTTGCGTGCGGAATTGGCGGCGGAATTCGGCTTGAGCGCGGATGTGATTGTCAGCAGCGGCGGCGGCGACAACATGATGGGAGCTA
>JAEUQP010001081.1 GCA_016789645.1 Acidobacteriota bacterium
ACATTGACGGCAATAGAGTTTCTGCGATTGATCTTGGCCATAAAATTTAGCGTGAATTTGATTGGTACGAATGAAGTCGGATTTTAGGGGACTATGTTTGGCTTCGCAAATTCGACTGCGCGTGTTATCTGGCAGAAGAATTGGTTGACCCTGCGAAAGCGTGTCGGATAAACTTCAGGTCGAAAGTTCAAGGGCCGCGCCTCACTTTTGAAATGTTAAGAAGCCTCACTTGAAGACTTGATTTGATTTTGGTTGTACGCGCCCTTTTTCATGCCCCTACCAACCATTCATCCCGTAGGCGCTTCTGACGGTCGCGCTTTGGTGGTTGGGATTTCTGAAATTCGATGCGAGTCCTGCTTTTCATCTGTTCGCTGTTGGTGTTCGACAGTTTATTGCGGTTCGTGTTGTTGTGTTTGCGAGCTGTGAGAACCCGTCCTTCATTTGCCGTCAGCGACGACACTCTGATCGCCGGTTGTATCGTGTTGATCGCTGCTCACGATGAAGCCGGAACCATTGGTTCAACCGCCAAATCCTTGAAAACGCATTTGGGCGAATGGCCCCACAGTGAGTTGTGGGTAGTTGCCGATCGTTGCAACGACACAACGTTTGCGGAAGCTGCCGCTGCAGGAGCGAAGGTGGCTGTTCGTGCGGACGGGCAACTCGGCAAGGGAGCGGTCGTTGCGTGGTGGTTGCAACATCACGAACCCGTTTGGCGAACGAAATCTGCCATTGTCATTTTGGACGCAGACACGCGCATTGCCCCGGGCACATTGGCTGCTCTGAAAACCACGATGAGCGCCGGAGCCGATGCGGCTCAAGCCTTTGTCGCGCCTGATGCCACGACGAATGCCGGAAGATTGGCGGGGTGGTCGGAAGTGTTGATGCAGCGGATTGATGACGAAGCCCGGCGCCGTTGCGGCTGGTCAGTTCCGTTGCGCGGCACAGGAATGGCGTTTCGCTGTGAACTATTGGCAGAACTCGCGCCGCGTTTGCACACTTATGCCGAAGATTTGGAACTGGACGTGATTCTGGCTGCGCGCCGAGCGAAGGTCGTGTTCGTGCCCGAAGCGACGATTTTTGATCCCAAACCGCAACACGTCGAAGGGGCTTCGCGACAACGCGCACGCTGGTTACAAGGCCAGTTGCAGGTGTTACGCGATTACAAACGCGAATTCGTTCAGGCCTTGTTGAGCAGTGGAATAGGGGCGTGGTTCTTGCTCTGGTTGCTGATGCTGCGACCGAAGATTTTGTTCATTGCCATGCGGCTGTTGTTGCTGGGTTTGACGCTGGTCATCCCGTTTGCGCCGTTGGCCTGGCTGGCGCTGGTCGGACTGGCAATGGATGTTATGTATTATCTGGCAGGCGCTGCGATTGTGGACAATCCGCGCCGGTATTTGCTGGATTTGCTTTCCGTGCCGCGATACGCGTTGATGTGGTTTTACAGTTTTGGAACAGCCCTCATCCGGCGTCGAATCTGGCTTCGCGCCGGTCGCTGATTTATCACGACGATCAAACGATTTAGTAAATATCAACTAGACACACAAAGTACCATGAAGATTCTTTTTCCATATCTTGCTCGATGGCGGTCGGCCAATCGCAGCCGTTACCATCAACTGTTGACTCATTTATGTGAATTTGGGCATCAGGTATATGTATTGACGGCGCCGCCGATGGCATTGAACGACATCAGCGCCAACGACCTGGTTACCAGCGATGACCGATTGCCACAGGGATTGACCATCAGTGAACTGGAAGCGCCCCGGGCGCTACGCTCGTTTTGGCGCATGCCCGTCCGCCGATCCAAGCTGTTGAAGAAAGGATTGGTTTCAGTCACGTCACTGAATCAGATTCGCCGGTTTGTGGACAAGGAACAGATTGACGTGTTGTTGCTCTACAACCTGCCGCAAGCTCCGTTGCTGCATTTGGTGGATTGTCATACGCATTTCGATCTGGCTGACGATCTGGTAGCGATGATGGAAGTCGAATTGGGCGTGATTGCCAAAATGGGAATGATGACTGCCGCCAACATCGTTCAAGACCACATGCTCGCCAACGCTTCGACTGTGACCGTCGCTTCCAGCGTGCTGGAAGAGCAAATTGATCGCCGGGTGTTGATGTTGCCCAACGGTGCAGACCTCGGAGAACTGGATCAAATAGATGATTCCAGGTGGCGCGAACAACGCAATGGCCCGACCGTAGGGTTCGTCGGCGCGTTTGAATACTGGGTGAATTTCGAATTGGTTTTGAAAGCCGCCCAACGATTGCCCCACGTGACGTTTTTGCTGGTCGGCGGCGGACGGCGCTTGGCCGACATCAAACGCATGATTGCCGACCTGGATTTGGATAACGTGGTGTTGACCGGCGCAAAACCTTACCGCGAAGCCATGAGTTATGTTGCCGGAATGGACGTTTGCTTGCTGCCGTTTACCAAAGACGCCGTTTCAGATGGTTCCTGTCCGCTGAAATTGTTTGAATATGCTGCGCTGCGAAAACCCATCGTCAGCACTTTCACGCGCGAAGTCGCGCGCATCGGGCAAGGCTGGATTTCCTTTGCCGATGACGAAGCGGACTTTGCTGCCGCCATTGAATCGCTTCTGGCTGACCAACGCGCTGCCACGCATGCAGGCGAAGCCGGTCGCGCGATGGTCGAACAGCTTTACAACTGGCAGAACCTGACGCGGCAATTTGAAGAGTTGTTGGTCAAACGCACGGTGCCGAGTTTTGAACTTGCCCACGCACGCCGCTCGGTGTTGGAAGCGTTGAATTCCAATCTTTAACTGTTCATCAGCATCAAAAACAAAAAGCGCCGGAAGAAATCTCAAGATTTTCTTCCGGCGTTTTTGATGTTTGAGTTCTTGGCAAACCTACTGTTTCGGATTTCGGCTGGACAAACGTTTGTAATATTCATCCACCAGCTTCCGATAGCCCGCCGGGGCTGCGCCTTCGTCGCCTAGCCGCAGCCGATTGGTTCCCAACTTGGCCTGAACGCGTTTGCTCAGTTCCATCTCAATGCCGCGGAGCGGTTCGATGACCTGATCCTTCAACAACAAGGCTGTTTGCATGTCGTCGCGATTGATGGCGTCGTTGGCTTGGCGCAAGCCTTGAATCGCCTGATCCAGGCCACGCGCCAGGTCACGGTCTTTGCCCAAATCGCGACGAATAGCTTCAGCGTCACGCAGAAATTCGCGCAACTCTGCGCCCAGTTGCCGTTGGCCGGAACTGCGAATCGGGCCACCACCGGATGTCGCCTGCTGGTTTTGTGAGCTTGGGGATCGTTGCCCTTGCGGG
>JAEUQP010000003.1 GCA_016789645.1 Acidobacteriota bacterium
CGGAATTTGCCAGACGATTTTGCCTTTGTTCAGGTCAACTGCGTTCAGCGTCCCCCACGGCGGAGTAATCGCCGGATAACCATCTTTATCGAAAAACCGCGTGTAACCGTCGAGCGTGTATTTCAAATCAATCGCCGAACCGCCCTGTCCAACGGGAAGTTTGGTGTCTTCGCCGGTCAGCAACAATTTCGTCATGGCGCGAATGCCTTCATCACCCAGCGCGGCAAAACCCGGCATGCGACCGATGCCGTTGCGAATGATCGCGTGCAAATCGTTTGCTTTGTATTTGTCTTCCAAACCAACGAGCGCCGGAAATTGCGGCGGAGAGCCTTGCCAGTCTTTGCCGTGGCAACTGGCGCAATCGCGTGCAAACAAACTCCGTGCGGTTTCCTGCGCTTTTGATTTCGGACGTTCGACCATTTTCAAAATGCACGGCACTTCGTTGGAATTGATCATGAACAATCCGCTGGATTGATCGAACGCTCCGCCGCCCCATCCCGGCCCGCCGTCAAAGCCCGGCAACACAATCGAACCTTGCAACCCTGGCGGATCGAACTGGCCTACGCTGCGCAGCTTGCGAAATCGCGCCAGCGCTTCCTGGTGAATTTCGGGAGTGCGACGCGTCACCATTTCTTCGGTCATGAGCTGCCGACCAATCGGCGGAGGCAGCACAGGCAACGGTTGCGTGTCGGCAGGTTGTTCGCCGTCCAACCCGGTTGTGGAAACTTTGCGATATTCAATCGGGAACACAGGTTTGCCGGTTTCGCGTTCGAAAATAAAGATGTGGCCGGATTTCGTCGTTTGCGCAACGGCATCAATCGTGCGGCCATCTTTTCGCAGCGTCACCAACGCCGGAGCCATCGGCAAATCTCTGTCCCACAAATCATGGCGGATGGTTTGAAAATGCCATTTTCGTTCACCGGTCGCCGCGTCCAGACAGAGCAAGGTATTGGCAAACAGATTGTCGCCTTTCCGATTGGCTCCGTAAAAATCGTAAGTCGCCGAACCAGTCGGCGCGAAGAGCAGACCGCGTTTTTCATCCAGCGCCAAACCAGCCCAGGCGTTCGTTCCTCCGCTGTAATGCCAGGCGTCTTTTGGCCAGGTGTCGTACCCGTATTCGCCCGGATGCGGAATCGTATGAAACACCCAGCGCAATTTGCCGGTGCGCAATTCATACGCGCGAATGTGTCCCGGCGCGGCGGGCAAGCTTTCGCTGACGATGCTGCCGACAATCAGCAAATCTTTGTACACGACGCCGGGCGTCGTAATGCCCACGGTCAATCGCTCTGCATCCGGTCGGCCCAGCCCTTCGCGCAAATCTACTTTTCCGGCGTTGCCGAACCCATTCACCGGCTGGCCGGTTTTCGCATCTAGCGCGTACAACCAGTTTCGGAAAGCGAAGTAAATGCGCGATTGCCCGTCGCCCGCCCAATACGTCACACCACGATTTCGCTGCGCACCTTGCGGACGGTTGCCTTCATTTGGGTCAAAACTCCAGCGTTCGTTTCCAGTTGCTGCGTCCAACGCAAACACGCGCAACTTCGGCGAAGTGGCGTACAACGTGTCGCCAACGATGATCGGATTGCATTGCAATTCCGAACCGTCAAACGAATCCTGTGTGTCGTACGTCCAGGCGACCCGAAGCTGTTTGACGTTGTTGCGATTGATTTGCCGGAGCGGCGAAAAGTGCGTGTTTTCCGCATTGCCCCCGTAAACAGGCCATTCGGTTTGATTCGGCGCGGCGTCGCTTTGCGGCAAACGCAAAACGGACAGAACTCCAAACAGCACCAGCATCCCCACCAACGACAATTTCCACAGTTTCATTTGCTTTGCTCCAACGATTTCAGGTCTCGCTCCAAACTGCTGGCAAGCTGGGTTTGATTCAACGCGGTCGCGCGTTTCAGCGCCTCGCGCAAGGTTTGAATGCCTTTGGATTTGTCGCCTGCGCGAATGTACGTCGCTCCCAGCGCATACAAATTGCGCGGCGTGTCTTCATTGGTTGGGCTTTCCGGCATCAACGATTGTTGAAACTGCTCAATCGCTTCGGTCAGTTTGTCCTGGTTGACCAATATGCGCCCCAGTCGAAAATGCGCGTCGGCATAACCGGATTTGTTTTCGATGGCTTTGCGAAAGTGTTTGGCGGCTTCGTCCAGTTTTCCCTGACTTTCAATGATTGCTGCGTAATTGAAATGCGCTTCGGCGTAATAAGGATTCAATTGCAAACAGGTTTGAAACTCCGAAACGGCCTCGCTGATTCGATTCCGCTGGGCAAGCAACACGCCAAAATTGTAATGCAATTCGGGAATGTCAGGATTGATGTCGGCGGCGCGGCGAAACGATTGCTGCGCTTGTTCATATCGCCCAGCGCGACCATAAAGCGAAATCAGATTGACGTACGCCTGCACCAAACCCGGATCAATCTTCAACGCCTGTTCATGCGCAGCAATGGATTCGGCAAGTTTGCCTTCGCGTTCGAGCGCAGCTCCTTGTTTCAAATGCTCTGACGCCGCCGCGTTGGCTTTTGCTTTGGCGGTATTGTCTTCGGGTTTTGTCGGATGCGCGTGATCGTGTTCCCGCTCCGCTTCTACCTTTTTCATCGGCGAGGTTTTGAAATCAAAGCGCAGCAACTCCGCAGCAGTTTTGCCGATGTTGTCTCCGGCCACGCTTTTGCCTGCGGCAACCCAATGCGTTTGCCCCGGCAATAATTCAATGGTTCTCGCTTCCCCCAATTTGAACTGTGCCTTGCTGAGCACGACAAACAAAATCGGTTCAGCGGCGTTGGCGACTTCCAGACAGCTTTTGCCTGCGGCGCACACCAGCCGCGTGATCCGCACCTGTTCGTTTTCAAATTGGACTTTCTGGAAATTTTCGTCCGCCGGAACGTCTTCGCGGAAATATTTGCCGCGCAGCGTGTTTTGATCTTTGGCCGGTTCGGTTTTGAATTCGACGCGCAAAAAATCGCTGGCGGAGTCGCTCATGTTTTCGACGGCGTGTGTTTCCTTGACGGCTTTGTACAGTCGGAAGCTGCCGGCCTTGACCGCCGGGCGAGTCACCGCGCCATACGCCAACCCCACGTGCCGGAACACCACCGGCCCGGCGTCGTTCAGATACACGTATGCCGTTCCGTACAGCGCGTGATCGTGTTCGGGAAGTTTGACGCGCGGCGCGTAATGCACGCGCTGAACACAAACATATTCATTTTCAAACTCGGTTTTGTAAGCTTCGGGAGCGACCTTTGTCGGGTCTTGCGCCAAAGCAGTCACTGCAAACAAACAAACAGCGACACACTGTAAGATCAGAAGTTTCATGTCAGATTTTCCATTTGCGATTTGTCAGTTGTCTTTGTTCATTTTGCCCTGAACAAGCTGCGCTAGCCATCCGAGCAATCACCTACAAAAACTGGAAACTGACAATTGGAAAAATTATGTAGCGGATCAGCATTCAGGCTTTCAGCGCCAGATCAAATAAAACGAGGGGACTGCATGCTCTGCAATCCCCTCAATTGTTTCAAACATCCCCTGACGTTAGAAGCTCAGGCGGAGGCCGAACCGGAAGACACGTTCGTCAATGCCTTCGCGTCCAAAGGAGCGAACGCCCGTGACTTCCATAAATCCGTTCAACCGAGGCAAGCCCGTCACCGGATCGGTCAGGATGTTGCCGGCGGCATCACGCGCCGGGTTCGATACGTTGTTGCCCGGAGCGGCGAAGTGCGGCGTGTTCGTCGCGTTGAAGGCTTCAGCACGGAACTGGAGTTTGATGCCTTCCGTGATGTTGAATTGGCGGAAAAGTCCCAAATCCAGATTTGACGTGCCGGGGCTGGTTAGCGTGTTAAAGCCGACCGTGCCAAACCGAGCCGTGGTCACCGGAGCAAATGCCGTGGGGTCGTAATATGGTGTGCCCACGCCAATGCCGCCGAGCTTTTTGACATCAGATTTGACCTGATCGGCGCGTTGCGAACTGCCCGGAGCGTTCAGCGAAGTTCCGCTCGAAGCAACGCTGAACGGATAGCCGGTGAATGCGCCATACAGCCAGCTCAATTGCCAACCGCCGGTCAATGCCGAAACGACGGCGTTGCCGTCCAACCAGCGTTTGCCTTTGCCAAACGGCAATTCCCACGCGCCGGAAAATTGGAAGTTGTGTGGAATGTTGATGCCCAACAATCCGCGATTCAGGTTGATGAAATTCGGCTCGCTGATGGCCAATACGCCATCGTTGTCTCCACCCAAACCTGCCATGCCAATGGCTTTGCTCCAGGTGTACGAAGCTTGCAATTGCAACCCGTTGGAAAAGCGTCGTTTCAAATTGGCCTGCATGGAATCGTAATGCGAGTTGAAGAGTCCGTTTTGCAAGTTGGTTGAAGCAACACGACCGAATTTCTGGTTGAGCGGTTGGCTGGCCGTACCGCCGCCGACCAAACCAGCGTTCAGGTTGATCTGACCGGATTGGCCGACCGTGCGCGTGGCGATGTAACCGGCGTTGGCGACAAATCCCCAACCGATATTTTTCTCCAGCACCAGATTCCACGATTGAATATACGGACGTTTGAATTCGTTGCCCAACGTCAGCACGTTGACAGTTCCGGGAACTGACACGCGCCCGTTGGTGATCGGAACCAGCGGCGTAGCCGGAATTCCGTCCTTCAACAAGCCGGCAGGCGATGCCGTATTCGGAGCCACAA
>JAEUQP010000023.1 GCA_016789645.1 Acidobacteriota bacterium
CTGACGCTGTCCGCCGGGCTGCGGTACGAATTCAATTCGCCAGCGGTGGACGCCGACGACCGCGCGAACATTTACGATCCGGCGACCGGCAAGCTGGTCAAAGTCGGCACCAACGGAATTCCGCGCGCCGGTTACGACAGCGACAAAAACAACTTTGCCCCGCGTGTCGGATTGGCGTGGTCGTTAGGCAAAGCCAGCAAGACGGTCGTCCGCACCGGTTACGGCGTGTACTTCGATCAATCGCCGTTGGCTCCGGGCGAAGGGCTGTATTTCAATTCGCCGTATTTCGATTTCCGCTTTTACTTCCAATCGCAACAAGCGCCGTTGACGCTGTTCAATCCGTTTCCGTTCAACACGCCAAGCCAGACTCCGCCATCGGCGTTTTCGTTTGATCGCAATTTGCGAACGTCGTACACACAACACTGGAATCTGAGCGTGCAGCACCAACTCGGCAGCAACACCGTCGCTGAAGTGGCTTATGTCGGATCGAAAGGAACCAAACTGCTGGCTTCGCGCGACATCAATCAACCAGCGGCCAGCACTCGCCAACCGAACCTGCCACGCAATCCGCTGTTCGGCGAAATCACGCAACAGGAAAGCAGCGCCGCGTCGAATTACCACAGCTTGCAAGCGCGATTGCAGCAACGATTGACCGCCGGGTTGTCGCTGCTCGGCGCGTACACCTTCAGCAAATCCATTGATAACGCGTCAGGAATTTTTTCCAGCACGGGCGATCCGAACTATCCGCAGAACAGTTTCAATATGGCTGCTGAACGCGGGCGTTCAGGCTTTGACGTGCGCCATCGCTTTTCGCTGAGTTATTCGTACGAACTGCCGTTCGGCAAAAACCAGAAAGGCGCAGCGAAAGCGTTGCTCGCGGGTTGGCAAACTTTCGGTGTGATTACGCTGCAAACCGGGCGTCCCTTCACCGTCGCGTTGTTGCCGGAATTCGACAACAGCAACACGGGCATTTCCAATCTGGGATTTTTGGGCAATGACCGCCCCAATCTGGTTGGCCAGGTTCGGCTGGATAACCCGACCGTCGAGCGCTGGTTCAACACGGCAGCGTTTGCCGTTCCGACGTTTGGCAATTTCGGCAACTCTGGCCGCAACATCGTGGATGGGGACGGGTATCAGAACGTGAACTTTTCGCTGGTCAAAAACACTGCGATCAAGGAAAGCGTCAACGTGCAATTCCGCGCGGAGTTTTTCAACCTGTTCAATCATCCGAACTTTGGCTTGCCGGATAATTTCGTCGGTTCGCCGTCGTTTGGCCGCGTGCTGTCGGCGGAAAGCCCGCGCCGAATTCAATTCGGCGTGAAGCTGATTTATTGATTTGGGAAGCGGCGGCTCGCCGCGCTTTTCATCCCCATAACCACACAAAGCCCGGAGCGGTTTCTTCAGACCGCACCGGGCTTTTTCTTTTACCAGCATTGGCAACATCGGCCAGAAAAATGATTGATGGTATAGTTTCGGCGAAAGACGATTTCTCGTTTTACTCAACGATAAAATCAGGAGAGCAAAATGCGCCACGCTGGTTCGCGTCTGTCGAAGTTGGTTTGTCTGGCCGTGTTTGTCGCCGGCTGTTTCCTGCTGCGCTCACCGTTCGGTGAGGTCGCCGCCCAGCAATCCCAGTCGGTGAATTTCGAGCGCGACATCCGCCCGTTGCTGCATGCGCGCTGCGTGGAATGCCACGGCCCGGAAAAACAAAAAGCCGGATTGCGTTTGGACATCAAGGCCGGAGCCATCAAAGCGCCGATCATCATTCCCGGCAAAAGCGCCGACAGCGAATTGATCCGCCGCGTCAGCAGCACCGATCCCGCCGAGCGCATGCCGTCGAAAGGCGCACCGCTCAGCCCGCGCGAAATCGCTTTGCTGCGCGCGTGGATTGATTCGGGAGCGATGTGGCCGGAAACCGACAAGCCATCCGGCAGCGAAGCCAAACGCGCCGAGAAAACTAACTGGTGGTCGCTGCAACCGTTGGCGAACGTTGAACCGCCAACGCCCAAAAACCTGCCCGCCGATTGGCCCAGCTATCTGAATGCTGCGCCGATTGACCGTTTCATTTTTGCCAAACTGGCCGAACGTGGTTTGAAACCGAATCCGCCTGCGGATCGGCGTTCGCTGATTCGCCGTGTCACGTATGACCTGACAGGTTTGCCGCCTTCTCCCGAAGAGGTCGAAGCCTTTGTCAACGATGCGGATCCGCAGGCATATGAAAAACTGGTGGATCGGTTGCTGGCCAGTCCGCGGTACGGCGAACAGTGGGGCAGGCATTGGCTGGACGTGGTGCGGTTCGGCGAAAGCAAAGGCTACGAGCAAAACCACATCATCAACAATTTGTGGCCGTATCGCGATTACGTCATTCGTTCGTTCAACGAAGACAAGGCCTTCAATCGGTTCATTGTCGAACAACTGGCGGGCGACGTGATTGGCCGGGGCAATCCGGCAATCGAAGTCGGCACGGCATTTCTGGTGTGCGGGCCGTATGACAGCGTCGGCAACCAGGATGCGGTGCAACAGCAAATCATTCGCGCCAACACGCTGGACGATCTTGTCGCCGCCACCAGCAACACCTTTCTCGGCCTGACGGTGAATTGCGCGCGCTGCCACCATCACAAATTCGATCCGATTCCGACCGAAGACTATTACCGGTTGCGCGCCGCGTTTGAAGGCGTCACGCACGGCGAGCGCGTGCTGGCCAGCGACGACCAGCAAAAAGCCTTTGCCGAAAAAGCCGGGCCGCTGGAAAAACGCCGCGCCGAATTGACGCGCGAAAAAGACGCGCTCGAAAAATCCATTGCCGCGCGCGCTTTGCAACTCGCAGCCCAACATGGCGCATATCCGCTGCCTGCGGTGACTCGGCATTTCAACGAACACCGCTTCGCGCCGGTCAGCGCGCGGTATTTGAAATTCAAAGCGCTGGGCAATTCCGACCGTCCGCAATCCGGCAGAAACGCGCGCATTGATGAATTTGAAGCGTGGACGGCAACACAAAACGTCGCGCTGGCCAGTTACGGAACTAAAGCCGAAGGCGCAACGTCAGCACGCGCCGAAGACGCTGGAGCCGCGACTTACGGCGTGGATTTGGTCAATGACGGCAAATTCGGCGAACGCTGGTTCGTCGGCAATCCGCCGGAATTGACGCTGACCTTTCCGCAAACCGAAACCATCGAACGCATTGTCTTTTCGCAAGACCGCACGGCTGCGCCGGATAATCCCGGCGTAGGAATTGGCCCGTTTGTCACCGAATATCAGGTGTTAATTTCAACTGACGGCAAACAGTGGCGACTCGTCGCCGATTCGCGCGACCGCAAACCATTTAACGAAGCGCACACCGTTGCGCGCTTTTCGCCCGAAGTCACCAGCGAAGCGGAAAAACGAAATTTGGAATCGCTGAACAAAGAACTGGCGCAGCTCAATCAACAGCTCAGTGTCATTCCGCCGTTGCCGATGGTTTGGGCTGGCAAATTCGATCAGCCGAAAGAAACCACCTACGTGCATAAAGGCGGCGACCCGCAACGGCGCGGAGCGGATGTCGTTCCCGCCAGTCTGGCCGTGCTGGATCAAGTGACGAAACCTTATGTGCTCGGCGCCGACGCGCCCGATGCCGAACGCCGTTTGTCGCTGGCCAATTGGATTGTCAGCGACGAAAACCCTCTGACGGCGCGCGTGCTGGCCAATCGTGTCTGGCATTACCATTTCGGCGTCGGCATCGTGGATACGCCCAGCGATTTCGGCTATCTGGGCGGCAGACCAACACATCCCGAATTGCTGGACTGGCTTGCGCGGCGTTTGCAACAGCACGGCTGGCGATTGAAACCGCTGCATCGCGAAATTCTGTTGTCGCAAACTTACCGGCAAAGCAGCGATGCGCGCGAAGACGCCGCCAAACTGGATGCCAGCGCGCGACTGCTGTGGCGCTTCCCTGCGCGACGATTGAGCGCCGAAGAAATCCGCGATTCGATTCTGGCCGTCACTGGCAAGCTGGATTTGAACATGGGCGGGCCGGGTTTCCGGCTCTATCGGTACTTGCAAGACAACGTCGCCACGTATTGGCCGCTGGATCAGCACGGACCGGAAACCTATCGCCGCGCGGTGTATCACCAAAATGCGCGTGCTTCGTTGAGTGACGGACTGACCGATTTTGATTTGCCGGACAGCGCCTATTCCGCGCCCAGCCGCACCAGCACGACTTCGCCGTTGCAGGCGCTGACGCTGCTCAATCACCGCTTCACGCTGGAAATGAGCGATGCGCTGGCCGAACGCGCCAAACGTGAAGCGCCAGCCGATCAAGCCGCGCAAGTGCGCCGCGTGTTTGCGCTGGCCTTTCAACGACAACCGACCGCCGAAGAGCAACAAGCGGCATTGAAATTGATCGCATCGCACGGTTGGCGGGCGTTCTGCCGCGCGCTGCTGAACGCCAACGAATTGCTTTACCTGAATTGAGGTCGCGTCATGAACAAAGACAATTCCATCGCACTGACTCGCCGATTGTTTCTGGAACACGCCGCCACAGGCATTGCGGGCGTGGCGCTGACCGATTTGCTCAGCCGTGATGCCGTGGCGCAACGCATCCAGCATCACGCGCCGCGCGCGAAACAGGTCTTGCACATTTT
>JAEUQP010001152.1 GCA_016789645.1 Acidobacteriota bacterium
GTCGGCGGCTGGTGGGTGGCCAGCGCGCGGTCGGTGGCGGCGTTGATTTCAGCATCGGCTTCGTCGCGCACGCGCTGCAATTCCTTTTCAGTCAGCAGGCCTTCGCGGACGATGAATTTGCCGAGCTTCCCTATCGGATCGGTGGCCGCATCGGCTTCGCGCTCTTTTTCGGTGCGATACTGCGATTCATCGTCCGACAACGAATGCGAATACGGGCGAATGACATGCGCGTGAACCAGCGCCGGGCCGCGCCGTTCGCGGCAATATTCAATCGCGCCTTTCAGCGCATCGTAACTTTCAAACAGATCGGTTCCGTCGCATTCGGTAATGTACAGATCGGGAAATCCGGCCACCAAACGCGAAATGCTGCCGCCGGGAGTGTTCACTTCCACTGGCGTCGAAATGGCGTACCCGTTGTCTTCGATCAAATACAGAACCGGCAGTTTCAAATTGCAGGCGGTGTTCAGCGATTCCCAGAATTCACCTTCGCTGGTGGCGCCGTCGCCGCCGGAAACATACACAACTTCGTCGGCTTTGAATTGTTCGGCGCGGTCGGCGATTTCCTTAATCATCGAATACCGGTACCCGGCTTCTGCCGCGCCGACCGCTTGTAGAAACTGCATGCCAGTGCAGGACGAACGTCCTACCAGGTGCAGCTTCGTGCTGCTCCAGTGCGAAGGCATTTGCCTGCCCCCGGAAAACGGATCGTTTTCCGCAGCGACCGCCGACAACAAATGATCCAGCGGCGTCGTGCCCAATTGCAGCGCCAGCGCACGGTCGCGGTAATACGCGTAAAACCAATCGTGCCCCGGTTTCAACAACATTCCGGCGGCAACCAACACCGCTTCATGCCCAGCTCCGCTGATCTGAAAAAAGATTTTGTTCTGTCGTTTGAGCTGAATTTCTTTGTCGTCAATGCGGCGCGACGTATACATCGTGCGGTATGCGTTAACGATTGTTTTTGGTTCGATCACAAGTCGGCGTTCAAACATAAGTTCTTTCATCATACAGTCGCTTGCCTCCTTTAATTTTCTTCGGACGTTAAAGCTAGCCAGGGAGGTGTTTAGGTGTGCTGTTGATGGAATTGCTCCGGTAATTCAATTGTGTCTATTTGAGGCGCAAGTCTATACATCACCCCTATGTTGCGCAAGCAAAGCGGTGTGTGCAGAATTTGGCTTCTGGTATTACCTACAAACGTTTTGCGTAACTGATCATCAGCAATTCCGGAGACCAACATGAAACTTCACGAAGAGGAAATTGACCGACGTTTGCCCGGCATTCCCGGCTGGCGGCGAGAAAACGACCAGATTGTCCGCGATTTTCAGTTTGCCGATTTCAAAACGGCGCTGGCCTTCGTCAACCGCGTCGCCGACGAAGCCGAAGCCATGGATCATCATCCGGACATCCTGCTGCACGGATGGAATCGCGTGCGACTGAGCGTCATGACCCACAGCGAAGGCGGATTGACGGCAAAAGATTTCCAACTGGCTGAACGGATCAACCTGCTGTAACGCTGGTTTTCCAACCTGCGTTGATTCACTCGCTCGACCGATTCCGGGCAGATTGGAAAATC
>JAEUQP010000101.1 GCA_016789645.1 Acidobacteriota bacterium
GGCCTCAAAAAAATTCAGCCTGCTCAGGCCGCTTTTGCTAATTCAAGAGTTTGGCCACCGGTCAGGTAATCTAAAACGATTCGTTCACACCGGCGACGGTAATCGTCGAACGTTCCCTGAGATGAAAAGAACCACTGCATCATCATTCCGTCAATCAGCGCCCGGACCATCGAACTTGCATCGTCCAAATCCACAGGACGGAAGATTCCCGTCTTCATTCCCAACTCAATAATTTCCCGGTCGTGGCCGCAACAGCCTTCATAAAACCGGGCATTCAAATCGTGAAATCGGCGATTCCGGGTTCCAATGCTGATGAAATCGGAATACGCCAGAAAAAATTGGCGACTTTCCTGTGCATTGCCGAACACCACGCCAATTACGGCTTTCATTTTGCCGACAGGGTCTTGAGCGCTTGCAATGGCGTCGTGGATTCGTTCGTGAACGACTTCGATAATCCATTCCAGAGCGCCCAGGAACAAATCTTCCTTCGTCGCAAAGTAATAGAGCGTTGAGCCTTTGCTGACTCCGGCGCGTTTGGCAATGTCTTGCAAGGTGACTGCCGAATAACCTTTTTCAGCTACCTCATAATAAGTCGCCTTGATTAACTCTTGCCGACGCTGATCTTCATAATCCTGAACAAACTGTTTTGCTGCCATCTTAATTCACAGACTCTGCTTTTGTAGTGCTTTCAACTGCTCTTCAGCAATTGGTCGGTTATGGTTTATCTTTTTCTCAGTTGACCGACCGGTCAGTTTTATACGCTCTGCCCCAAAACTTGTCAACGGGGAATTTTGAAAAAGTTGATTCATTCGCCGCTGGTTGGTTTCCGAATCGTCCGCCCGCCCAACGTGCCATTGAATTTACCGCTGTCCAAGGCAAGTTTGCCGTTGACCAAAATGAAGCGCAGCCCTTCGGATGGCAATTCAGGCTGTTCATAAGTGGCTTTGTCAGCGATGGTTTTTGGGTCAAAGACGATGATGTCGGCAAAATATCCGGCAGCTAATTTGCCGCGATCTTTCAGCCGGAAGGTTTCGGCGACCTGGGCGCTGCTGGCTTGAATCATGCGCTCCAGCGAAATGACTTTGCGGTTGAGGACGTATTCGCGAATCTTGCGCGGATACGTTCCCCATTTGCGCGGATGTCCGCCGGAACCATCGCTGCCGGTCATGACCCAGGGCTGTTTCATGAAGTTTTCAATGTCGGCTTCGGTCATGTTGAAGGAAGTCACGCCGGGGCTGCTGGTTCTCAAAATTTCCAGCGCAGTTTCGACCGGGGATTTGCCGCGCGCTTTGGCGATTTCGTCCAGGCGTTTGTTGTTCAACGTGCGGTCGTTGCTGTGCAGCAAGAGCGAGTTTGCGCCGCCGCGCCGTTTCAGGTTCTGTTCCATTTCGGCTATCAGCTTGGGGCGAATCGTCGGGTCGTCAATCCGCTTCAAAAATTCCTGACGACCTCCGGCTTCCGCCCAGCGTGGCAACAGCGAAGCTCCCAGGCCGGTGCCCGACGCAACGTAGGGATATTGATTGGCTGTGGCGTTGATGCCTTCGGCGCGCGCACGGTTGATGAGGTCAATCGCTTTGCCACTTTGTCCCCAGACGTCAGCGCCCAGAGCTTTGATATGCGAAAAGTGGACCGGAATTTTCGCTTCGCGGCCAATGCGCAAAACTTCCTGAATCGAACCGAGCAGGCCTATGGTGTAGGAGCTTTCGTCGCGTTGGTGCGTGTCGTACACGCCGCCGAATTCCGCCGCGACTTTGGCCAGTTCAATGACTTCTTCGGTTTTGGCGTAACTGCCCGGCGCGTAATACAGCCCGGTGGAAAACCCGATTGCGCCTTCGATCATGCCTTGCCGAACGAGCAGCTTCATTTTCTCAAGCTGTTCTGCGGTCGGCGCAGCATCGCTCATTCCCATCACGGCGGAGCGGATGGCTCCGTGACCGACGAAAGACGCGACGTTGGTTCCGATCTTTTGCGTGTCGAGTTGTTGCAAAGCTTTGCCAAGCGGGATTTTGCTGCGGCCATCGCTGCCGATGAAAACTGTCGTCACGCCTTGCGTCAGAAACGCCAGATTGGCGTTTCGTTGAGCATTAAAGATGTCGTCGTCGGCGTGCGTATGCGGATCAATGAAGCCGGGGGCGACGATCAAACCAGTGGCGTCAATTACTCGGTCGGATTGAATGCCAGCTGCCGCTGCGTCGCCGATGAAGGTGATCCGGTCACCGGTGATTCCTACGTCGGCTCTGGTTGCAGCGGAACCGCTGCCGTCAATCACGCTGCCGCCTCGAATCAGCGTGTCCACTTTTGCCGTTTTAGGCTTGGCGGTTTTCAGATGGCGCTCGAAAAAATCAAACGATGCTTTATAAATCTCCACCCAGTTTTTGTGCAGCAGAAAGTCGTGAACTTCGTCGGGATAAACTATGACTTCGTGATGCACCTTTTGTTCGCGCAGTCGCCTGACCAAATCCACCGTCTGCGAAAACGCGACGTTGCGGTCGTCGTCGCCGTGAATGAAGAGCACGGGCGATTTCCACTTTTCGACCGAAGCGACCGGCGAAGCTTCGAAGGCGATTTTCACTGCGTCGCGGTTGCCGTATTCGATCCAGTTGGCGTTGGAAAGTCGCAACGACCAATCGTGAACTCCGTGCAGATCAACTCCGGCGGCAAACAAATCTGAATTGCGCGCCAAACCCAGCGCAGTCAAATACCCGCCGTAACTTCCGCCCCACAAACCAATCCGAGCCGGATCAATGTCCGCGCGCGAACGCAGGTACATTGCTCCGGCGACGATGTCCTGATATTCCGAAGCTCCGCGCGCGCCGCCGTTTTTCGCCTGGCGAAACGCCCGGCCATACCCAATGCCCAACCGGTAATTGACCGACAGCACGGCGTAACCTTTGCTCGCCAAAAACTGATTGAAGCCGTAAGCATTGTGGTAGTAATACCGATTATGCCAACCCAACAACATCTGACGGCTGGGGCCTCCGTGCATGAAAATCACGGCAGGCAATTTGTCCGAAGGCTTGGCGTCTTTGGGAAGGAACAACTGGCCATGAATTTCCTGGCCATCGGCGGCTTTGAAGATGACTTGCTGCGGAGTTACGAGCTTGTCTTCAGGGAATGACTTGGTTGGCGACACCGGAAGTTTAATTTGAACTTCGTTTACTGTTTCCTTGCCAGTCAGCTTTTCAATGCCTTGAGGCGGAGTGATGACAACAAGTTGGCCGGGCGAAGTTGCAGAAGAAAAATAGGCGAGGCGTTTACCGGTCGCTGTAACAACTGGGCTCCATTCAATTCCGCCTCCCTGTTTTGGGACTGTTGGTGCGTCTGCTTGAGAAACAGATGCGATGCTTAAGTGTCGTCGGTCAATGTCGCCACAATTCGAAGAATAAACGATTGTCCGTTTGTCTGGCGTCAGCGACATGCTTTCCCACTCACAGGAAGATGGAGTTAAGGCTTTTGCTTCGCCGCCGCTGGCCGCAATCGAATACAGCCGCATCCAGCCGTCCATTTCCGAAGCGAACACCAGCCGATCATCTGCCGCCCATTGCAGCAAATTCTCGCCCGCCATTCGCGGCGGAGAATCTTGCGGTTGATTGCCGCTGCGCCAGATTTCTTTTGCTGAACCTGTCGCCGCGTCCGCAACCCAAATCGCCCACGGATCAGGCGCGTCCTGCGTCAGCGCGCGTGGAGCATTGCCGCGAGCCGGTTGGCGAATGAAGGCAATGCGTTTGCCGTCCAACGACCAGCGCGGAGCGGAATCTCGATCCACCGAAGGCGCGATGTAGCGAATTGTCTGTTTTTCAAAATCGTAAACGCCGATGAAGCTGTGCGTGCCGCGCGAACTGTTGAACGCCAACTGTTTGCCGTCCGGCGACCATTGCGGCGTGAAGTTCGATCCGCGCGCGGTGAACAGTTGATGCGGTTCGGAACCATCCACGATTTCGACGATGTGAATCTGGTTGTCTTTGCTGAAAACGACTCGGCGGTCAGTAGGCGAAACGACGGGCGAAGCGCCTACGGCCAATCGCATCAACCGCCCATCTTTGACTGAAACCGCGTGAATCGCTTGCGAAGTTCCTGCCGGATCGCTGGTCGGATTGGGAATGTCTCCGGCGGAATTGGCGCTGCCGCCGCGCACAAAAACGACCCATTCGCCGTCGTGCGTGAATTCCAGTTGCGTCAATTCCTGCCCGGTGTCTTCGTTGAACTGGGTCAATTGCCGAGCTTTGAACTCTGGCCCATCGGCCACCCAGATGTTGCGCTTGCCTTCGGCGTTGAATGCCCACGCGATGCGTTCGCCAGTGGGAGCGGCAATCAGTTCCGACGGGAATGGCGAACTCATGACCTGCTCAATCGTGAAGCCGCCCTGTTGGCCTGATAGTTGGCCTGATGACTGAGCTGCTGACCGGCTGAAATTCATCCA
>JAEUQP010000189.1 GCA_016789645.1 Acidobacteriota bacterium
TGGACGTGATGTACGAAGACAAACCGTATGATCTGTTACGCGAGATGGCTGCCAAACGCGTGCTGGTGGAAGTCTGTTTGACCAGCAACGACGGTATTTTGGGCGTGCGAGGCAAAGAACATCCGCTGCCGCTGTATTTGAGATTCGGTGTGCCAGTGGCATTGGCGACGGACGATCTGGGAATTTCGCGCTCTGAAATGACCCGCGAATACGCCAAAGCCGTCAGCGATCACGGCTTGGATTATCGGCAATTGAAACGATTGGCGCGAAATAGCCTGGAACATGCCTTCATTGGCGGCGGTAGTTTGTGGCGAGATGCCAGTCGTTTTTTGCCCGTTGCGGTTTGTCAGTCGGCATTGCAAAGCGCAACTCCGTCGGCGGCGTGCCAGTCGTACCTGAACGCCAACGCACGCGCCAAACTGCAATTGGAACTGGAAAAGTCGTTCGCGCAATTTGAAAAAAGTTGCTGCGGAGACTCCACAAAATAAATTCGATACCACGATGATTCACGCTCAAGACATACCATTGATTGATGACATTGCTGCCGGTTCGCTGGACGAAGATTTAGGGCGCGGCGACATCACGTCGCGCGCGACGGTGAAATCTGGCCAGCAGGCGCGCGGAAACTTCATGGCCAAACAGGAATTGGTGCTGGCCGGGTTAGAAGTCGCCGATGCCGTGTTCATGCATCTAGACCCGTATCTGGAAGTCGAAACGACCGCCGTTGACGGCGAATTGCTGCCGGAAGGAAAAGTTTTCGCCCGCGTGGTCGGTGATGCGCAAATGCTGTTGGCGGCAGAACGCGTTGCGCTGAATTTCCTTCAACGCCTTTCCGGCATTGCCACGCTGACGCGCAAATACGTCGAAGCCGTTGCCGGAACCAACGCCAAAATCGTAGACACTCGCAAAACCACGCCGGGACTTCGTATGTTGGAAAAATACGCCGTGCATGTCGGCGGAGGTCACAATCACCGGATGGGATTGGACGATGGTGTGCTGATTAAAGACAACCACATCGCGTTGGCGGGCAGCGTGACGACCGCCGTCGCTCGCGCCAAGGACGCCGCCGGGCATTTGCATAAAATCGAAGTCGAAGTCGCCACGCTCGATCAAGTCACAGAAGCTCTGAAAGCCAAAGCGGACATTTTGCTGCTCGACAACATGTCGCCGGAGATGATTCGCCAGGCCGTTGCGCTGGTCGAAGCGCACGAGCCAAATGACCGGCGCACCTTGCTGGAAGCTTCCGGCGGCATCACGCTTGCCAACGTCCGCGAGTACGCCGAAGCCGGAGTGGATTTGATTTCCATCGGCGCGCTGACGCATTCGGCTCCGGCGGTGGACATCAGTTTTAAGATCAAACCCATTTGAAGTAGACAGAATACAGTAGACAGTAGTGCTGCTGAAGATTGCTCACTATTGCCTACTGTATTCTGTCTACTGTCTACTTTTCTTATGATTACCTACAACGACATTCTCGCCGCTCACCAACGCATTGCGGGCGTCGCTCATCGCACGCCGGTTTTGACGTCGCGACAGTTCAATGAACTTGTCGGCTGCGAAGTGTTTTTCAAAGCCGAAAACCTGCAACGCGCCGGCGCTTTCAAGTTTCGCGGTGCGTACAACAAGATCGCTTCGCTGACTGACGAAGAGCGCAAACGCGGCGTGCTGGCGTTTTCTTCCGGCAACCACGCGCAAGCCACAGCACTGGCGGCAAAGCTGTTTGGCATTCCAGCAGTGATTGTCATGCCGCACGATGCTCCGCAGATCAAAGTCAAAGGCACGCGCGGGTATGGCGCGGAAGTCGTCTTTTACAACCGCTACACCGAAAGCCGCGAAGGCACAGGCGAACGCATCAGCCAGGAACGCGGCCTGGTACTGGTTCCTCCGTTTGACGACGATTTGATTATGGCCGGGCAGGGAACTGCCGCCGTGGAATTGTTTGAAGACGTGCCGGAGTTGGATTTCCTGCTCAGCCCGTGCAGCGGTTGCGGATTGCTGGCCGGGTTGGCGGTTGCCACCAAACATCTTTCCCCATCAACGAGAATCTTTGGCGTCGAACCCGAAGCCGGGAATGACACCTGGCAATCCATGCGCAAAGGCGAACGCGTTGAAATCGAAATTCCCAAAACGATTGCCGATGGTTTGCAAACGCCTTCGCCGGGAAAACTGACGTTTCCCATTGTCAAAGAACTGGTCGAAGACATTTTGCTGGTGAGCGATGACGAATTGAT
>JAEUQP010000199.1 GCA_016789645.1 Acidobacteriota bacterium
GAATGAACTGGTGTTTTTGATTTTGTATGGCTCAGGCTGGCGCGCTCGCAGCAGCTTGATGGCGGTGTCGGCTTCGGTTGGCGGCGCGGCTGTCGAAGTGACGTACGCCGGGCAACAAAACGATTTTGTCGGACTGGATCAAGCGAATTTGCGATTGCCAAATGCACTGGCTGGGCGTGGCGAAGTGGAAGTGCGTTTGACCGTGGACGGCATCGCGGCGAATCCCGTCACTTTTGTCGTCAAATGATCGCGGGCATTTGTTGCGTCACGCAATGAATTGAGCCGAGTCCCCAAATCAAATCCCAGCAATCCATCCCTATGACTTTTCGGTCGGGAAACAACGATTGCAGAATTTCACATGCCTTGGCGTCATTGGCGTGGCGATACGTTGGCACTAAAACCGATTTGTTGGCGATGTAAAAGTTAGCGTAACTCATCGGCACGCGCTGATCGTCAATGTACCGAACGCCGGGCATCGGCATGGTTACGACGCGCAACGGCTGGCCATCCTGATCTTTCATCGTCAGCAATCGTTCGTAATTTTCCTTCAGCGGTTCGTAGTTTTCGTCCTGCGGATCATCTTCCAGAACAGTGACGACCGTGTTGGGCGAAACAAAGCGCGTCAAGTCGTCAATGTGGCCGTCCGTGTCGTCGCCAACGATTCCATCGCCCAGCCACAAAATGTTCGTCACGCCCAGATAATCTTTCAGGTACTGTTCAATCTGCTGACGGTTGAGATGTGGATTGCGATTCGGATTCAGCAAACAGGCTTCGGTCGTCAGCAACGTGCCGCGCCCGTTCACGTCAATCGAACCGCCTTCCATGACGATGTTCGGTTGAGACAAGACTTCGCCCATCTCCTCGGCAATGCGCGTCGGAACCACGTCGTCGTTATCGCACGGCAGATACTTTCCGCCCCAGGCGTTGTAGCCCCAATCATTGATGGCGCGTTCGCGTTTGCGTTTACCTTCGAGGGCACGGTCACGAACGACATAAATCGGGCCGTGGTCACGACACCAGGCGTCATCGGTCGGATTCAAATGAAAGCGCACGCGGTCAAGATTCACTCCGCCAGCTTTCAATAATTGGCGAACTCGTTCGGCAAACTCTTCATCGGCCACGTTGATGCGAACCAGTTCTGACTCGCTCAAGTGTCTGGTCAGTTCGACAAAAACCGCCGGAATCGGTTCAAAGCGTCCCGGCCAACTGGCTTCTTTGTGCGGCCACGACAGCCAGGTGGCTTCGTGCGGTTCCCATTCGGCGGGCATGTGATAGCCAAGTTCTCGTGGAGTCTGATTCGTCATAATCAAATCAAAATCCACGAAGTCACACGAAGTTCCACGAAGGGATTTGTCCGTCCTTCGTGTTTCTTCGTGTGACTTCGTGGAGGAAATCAGTCAATGAATCGTTTGGTGATGTTTTGATAAGCGTCAATGCGGCGGTCGCGCAAAAACGGCCAATGAGTTCGCTGTACATCCAGCTTCCGAAAATCCACTTCGGCCATCAGGATTTCTTCTTCGGCAACAGAGGCTTTGGCAATCAATTGCCCGGAAGGATCGGCAATAAAGCTCTGCCCCCAGAATTCGATGCCTTGTCCTTCGTTGCCATGCTGTGCGCTGGGCGGAGTCGGTTCGTGGCCGATGCGATTGGCGACGGCGACGTATACTCCGTTGGCGACGGCGTGCGAACGTTGAATGATTTCCCACGAAGCGTGTTGGCGTTCGCCGTATTCTTCTTTTTCGGGCGGTTGCCAGCCGATAGCAGTCGGGTAAAACAGAATTTGCGCTCCAGCCAACGCGGTCAGTCGCGCGCCTTCCGGATACCACTGATCCCAGCAAATCAGCACGCCGATTTTGCCGAACCTCGTTTCGAAGGCTTTGAAGCCCAAATCGCCCGGCGTGAAGTAAAACTTTTCGTAAAACAGCGGATCGTCCGGAATGTGCATTTTGCGGTATTTGCCTAGCAGTTGGCCGTCTGCGTCAATCACCACTGCGGTGTTGTGATACAAGCCCGGTGCTCGCCGCTCAAACAATGAACCGACAATGACAATGCTACGCGCCGCAGCCAGCTTCGCCAAAGCATCGGTGCTGGGACCGGGAATCGGTTCAGCCAGTTCAAAATTGGAATGATCTTCGGTTTGGCAAAAGTATCGTGACCGGAACAGTTCCTGGGTGGAAACAATTTGCGCGCCTTGTTTGGCGGCTTCTTCGATTTTGGCCAGCACTTTTTCCAGATTTTCGCGCGGATCGGCACTGCAACTCATCTGGATCAGAGCCACATTTACTTTGGTTGGTGAATTCATAGCGGGCGCGATTATAACGGCTTCTTGCCGGGCTTCAACTTCGTGAGCTAGACTCGGCTTGCTACCTCGAAAAGAAGTCCCTAACTCACAAATCGTTCATTCATCTTTGCCTGAAAGTCATAATGAAAAAGATCGTTCGCCATCGTTTGCCTGTCGCGTTTGCTACGCTGATGTTTGCTGTGGTCATTTTGCTGCAATCGGCATGCAGT
>JAEUQP010000202.1 GCA_016789645.1 Acidobacteriota bacterium
GGTCACTGGACGCGCGACATTCTGTTCCGCAAAGATGGCAAGAAAATGTATGTGTCGGTCGGTTCGCTGTCGAACGTCAACGAAGGCGAGCCTGCCATCCGCGCCGCCATCAGCGAATATGATCCCGACGGAAAAAACCATCGCATCTTTGCTTCCGGCATCCGCAATCCGGTTGGACTGGCCTGGAATCCGGTCAATGGCGAACTGTGGACGGCGGTCAACGAACGCGATCTGCTGGGCGACGATTTGGTTCCCGAATACGCCACATCGGTCAAAGAAGGCGGCTTTTACGGCTGGCCGGATTGTTACATGGGCAGCAACGTGGATCCGCGCGTCAAAGCTCCGCGCATGGATTTGGTCAAACGCGCAATTGTTCCCGACGTGCTGATCGAACCACATTCGGCGGCGCTGGGTATCGTGTTTTACACCGGCAAGATGTTCCCGGCGGAATATCGCAACAGCGCGTTCGTCGCGCTACACGGTTCGTGGAATCGCAAAAACCGCACCGGTTACAAAGTCATTCGCATCCCCTTCAAGAATGGTAAACCGGAAGGCGGATACGAAAACTTCCTATCTGGCTGGGTTCCCGACGAAACCGGTGCGGAAGTGTGGGGACGCCCCGTTGGAGTGGAAGTGATCCGCGATGGATCGTTGTTGGTGGTGGACGACGGCGGCAGAAAAATCTGGCGTGTGACTTACACGGGCAAGAAATAAGAATCAAAAGGCGAAAGGCAAAAGGCAAAACTCAAAAGGAATCACAAGGCTCTTTCGGCATTGGCTTTTGCCTTTGGATTTTCAATGACTCGAATCTCTCAAAAGTTTCAGCAGCTACAAACCGAAAAACGCAAAGGCTTCATTCCTTACATCACTGCTGGCGATCCTGATCTGACAACCACAGAACGTTTGATTCTGGCGTTGGCGGATGCAGGGGCGGACGTGATCGAACTTGGCGTTCCCTTCTCTGATCCGATGGCCGATGGCCCGGTGATTCAACGAGCGTCCGAACGCGCGCTGAAAAACCCCGTGGGCGTCGCTGAAGTTCTGCCGATGGTCGAACGCGTTCGCCAAACCTGTGACGTGCCGATTGTGCTGTTCACGTACTTCAACCCGCTGATGCAATTCGCCAAACAGGACGCTGGCAAAAAGCTGAAAGCCGCCGGAGTGGACGGCGTGTTGATTACCGATTTGATTCCAGAAGAAGCCGAAAGCTTCGTTGCTGAAATGCGAGCCGCCGATGTGGACACAATCTTCCTGGTTGCGCCAACTTCGACTGACGAACGCATCAAACTGATTGCTGAACACACCTCAGGATTTGTTTACGTCGTTGCTCGCACAGGCGTAACAGGCGTGCGTGAAAGCCTATCGCTGGCCATCGGTGGTTTGGTGAAAAGAGTCAAACAACATACTTCGCTTCCGGTTGCAGTGGGCTTCGGCATTTCGACGCCGGAACAGGTTCGGGAAGTTTGCGGATACGCCGATGCTGCTGTTGTCGGCAGCCGGTTGGTGTTGGAAATCGAACACAATCTGGATTCGCCGCACTTGGTCGAGCGCGTGGCGACACTGGCGCGGGAGTTAAAAGGATGAACGGCGACATCAACGAACAAGCGAAACAGGAAATGAGCAGTTGGCGTCAACGGATTGACGAAATTGACCTGCAACTGGTCAAACTGTTCAACGAACGAACGCATTGTGCGATTGAAATCGGCCACATCAAAAAACGGCACGGATTGGAAATCTATTCGCCCAGCCGCGAAGCCCAGGTCATCGCCAACGTCACCAATGCCAACACAGGCCCGCTCGACGCCGAAGCGATTCGCCGTTTGTTCGAGCGCGTGATTGACGAAGCGCGGCGCATCGAACGCATTCACGCAAGCAAAGAGGAGGCAGGTGATAATTGATAATTGACAATTGATATTTGCTCAGAAGCTATCGGCTTACGCATATCAATTGTCCACTATCAATTATCAATTGGAAGATATGATTATCGTAATGGAAGAAAACGCGACGGAAGAACAGATCGTTCACGTCGTAGATCGTCTGGTGAATATGGGCTTCGACATTCACCGTTCCACCGGAGCGCGGTACACGATTCTGGGAGCGGTCGGATCACGCATTGCCGATGTGCGCGAACTGGAATTGCTGGAAGGCGTCAACAAGGTGGTTCGCGTCAGCAGCCCGTATAAACTTGCCGCACGCGCCTTCAAACCCGAAGGCACGCAAATCAAAATCAAAGACGTGGTCATTGGCGGCGAACAAATCGTTGCCATTGCCGGCCCCAGCGTCGTTGAAAGTCGTCAGCAGATTGAAACCATCGCCGTTGCGCTGAAATCGCAGGGTGTTCGGATTCTGCGCGGTTCGGCCTTCCGAGCCAGTAACGACCCTTACGGTTTTCAAGGTTTGGGCGAAGAAGGTTTGAAGCTGCTCAGCGAAACTGCCGCGAGGCATTCGATGCTGACCTTTTCAACGATTACTGATTTGACGCAACTGTCGCTCTTTGCCCGGTACGTGGACATCATTCAAATTGCCGAACGCAATATGCAGAACTACGCCTTGCTGAAAGAACTGGCCAAGCTGGACAAACCGCTGGTGCTCAGACGCGGAACGTCTTCGACCATCGAAGATACCCTGCTATCGGCGGATTACCTGATGCGTTGCGGCAACCATCAAATTGCCATTTGCGAACGCGGCATCAAGACGTTTGAAACTTACACGCGCCACACCTTGGATATTTCGGCGATTCCGCTGATTAAACGCCTATCGCATTTGCCGGTCATCGTTGACCCCAGCCGGGCCACAGGCCGACGCGACAAGGTTCCGCCAATGGCTCGCGCCGCCGTCGCCGCTGGAGCCGACGGTTTGCTGATCGAGGTTCATCACGATCCGGACAATGCCATGTGCGACGGCGCGCAATCTTTGCGACTGGATCAATTCAGCAGACTAAACGACCAGATGCGCGTTATCGCTTCAGCAGTTGAGCGGCAATTGTAAATTTCAATCCTTGATAAGCTCGAACCGAAACTGGTTGATTTTGTGTGGTTGGGCTGTTTCGACGTAACAGTCCAGCAGGATTTTCTTTCCATTACTGGCCTTGAGAGCGATTGTAACTTGGTGGTCTTTTGACCAGGTGATTTCTGCGACACTCAATTTGCCAAGTTCTTTCATTAGCGCTTTGACAATCGTCGGATCGGGGAGTTCGCTGCCTGACCGCCCGTCGTTCTTCTTCATAAATTCAACCAACTCTTTCGAGTCGCCAGAGTTGAAGGCATTGACGTAAGCTGCGGCCATACGTCCGGCAGGTGTTTCGGGAATACTCGGTTCCTTGTTCGCCTGTGCGTAAGCAACAGATGACAGTGCGATAAGCAGGCAAACGATCAAACTTTTTTTCAGGTTCACGATCCAGTCCTCCTTAAAGATTTGCGCTCGACATCGAGCGAAGTTGATGTGGTTGATTCCGCTGAGTAGGTGATAAAACCAAAAACGGAGTTTCGCGGCGCGGCACCTAAAATGACTTATTCGTGATGAAATCCGGCTTTAAGTATGAGCCATTCCAATAAATGATGTTCGACTTCAAACACGTTACCATTATCGGTTGCGGATTACTTGGCGGATCGTTCGCGCTGGCGTTGCGCCGAGCCGGATTCACCGGACGCATCACCGCTTGCGGAGGTTCGCGTTCACCACGTTTGGCCGTCGAACGTGGAGTCGCCGATGCGATAGAAGAAAGCATTGATCGCGGCGAACAATGCCAGGCGGATTTGATTTATCTGGCCGCGCCCATCGGAGCCATCATTGATTTTTTGAAAACCAAAGCTGGGTTGGTCAAACCCGGCGCACTGATCACCGATGCTGGAAGCACCAAAGCGGAAATTTGCCGCGTCGCTCGTGAAGCGTTGCCGGCGGGCGTTCATTTCATTGGCGGTCATCCGATGGCAGGCAGCGAAAATACCGGCGTTGAATATGCTCGCGCGGATTTGTTCGACCGCGCGACGTACGCGCTGACGTCTGAAAACACAACCGAGGAAGCGCAACTCGACCGGTTGAAAAAAATCGTTGAATCTTTGGGCGCCCGCGTGATACTCACTCAGCCGGACGAACATGACGCGGCGGTTGCGCTCATCAGCCATTTGCCACAACTCACAGCGACAGCGTTATCTACCTTGCTTGGAGCCGAATTCGACGGCGAAGTCGCGCGACGCGAACTTGCCCAACGATTGGCGGCAACCGGTTGGCGCGATATGACGCGGCTCGGTGGCAGCAGTTGGAGCGTCTGGCGGGACATCTGCCTGACAAACCAACAGAACATTTCCGCCGCGCTGGGCGTTCTGATTGCGGAATTGCAAAACCTGAAAGACGCTTTGGATGTGCGTGATTTCAATCAAGTGAAAACTTCGTTCACTGCGGCGAACACTTCGGTCGCCGAACACCGCGCCATTCATTATGCAAGTTTTGAGAAAATTTGATCCAAGCGGTAACGACATTATCTCGTAGGTGAAGCCATGAAACTCGACCTGTCATTGCCTGAACTCGTCAACGAAGCTGAAACGATCTCCAGTGATGTTCAATCCACGTTCGGTCACTTGAACGCCGAGCAGTTGAACTGGAAGCCAACCCCTGACAGTTGGAGCGTGGCTCAATGTTTGGATCATTTGCTCAACGCCAATACCAAAATGTTGGGAGTGTTCGAGCCCGTCATCAATGGCCAAAAACGGACGAGCCTCGTCGAACAGTTGCCCCTGTTGCCAGGGCTATTTGGGCGAATAATGATTAAAGCGGTGTCGCCACAGGGGAAACAAAAACTCAAGGCACCGCAGACCGCAGCCCCTTCATCCAGTCAGCTCGATGCACAGATCGTCAGCCGATTCCTGGCAAAGCAGCAAGAAGTGAGTCAAAAGTTGAAGGCCGTGGAAGGTCTGAACGCCGACAAGGTAATTGTCACCTCGCCGTTTCTGAGTTTCATCACTTACAGTTTGCTGGATGCTGCGCGAATCATGGTCGTTCACGAACGAAGGCATTTTGAGCAAGCTCAGCGCGTGATGGCGATGGAAGGGTTTCCCAATTGAAGCCTGATTTGACTCAAATCAAACCTAACCATTGACGGCAACCAGCAACGGTTGCCGTAGCCTTTTTTAGAGAAAGTTGCAGACTTATGAGCGAACAAATCCGTCAGACTCATCCCGAAACGACTGTTGAGAGACAAGTCATTCACGAACATCATGGGTTCTGGGCGACGCTGCGCGAAGCAGTGGTCGGCTCGGAACAAAACTTCACCGAAGGCAGCATTGGTCGAGCGATTTTTTTGTTGTCGGTTCCGATGGTGCTGGAAATGGCGATGGAATCGCTGTTCGGTCTCGTCAACATTTTCTGGGTCGGCAAGCTTGGCAAAGACCAGGCCGCCGCCGTTGGCATCACCGAATCACTACTGACGATTGTCTTCACCGTCGCCATGGGGTTGAGCATGGGAACGACGGCGATGGTTGCGCGACGCATCGGCGAACAAGACCACGAAGGTGCAGCGCGCGCAGCAGAGCAATCCATCCTGCTCGGCATTCTGGTTTCGATCCCGTTGGCATTGATTGGCGTGCTGTTTCATCGCCAGTTATTTGCCTTGATGAACGCAGAAGCCGGAGTCACCACGGCTGGCGCGGGATACATCATGGTCATCTTCGGTGCGAACGTGGTGATCATGTTGCTGTTTCTGATCAACGCCATTTTTCGCGGCGCAGGCGATGCGGCCATTGCCATGCGTTCGTTGTGGATCGGCAACCTCATCAATCTGGCGCTCGATCCATTGCTGATCTTCGGCATCGGGCCGTTCCCCGAACTTGGTGTGATGGGATCAGCGATTGCGACCACCATTGGGCGCGGCATTGCGGTCGTGTATCAGCTTTCACGGCTGAGCGGCGGCCACAGCCGCGTGCCCGTGCAATTTCATCGCATCTTCAAACCGGACTTCGAGTTGATGGGAACGCTGCTGCGCATTTCAGTAGGCGGCATGTTTCAGATGCTGGTGGCGACTTCGGCGTGGATGGTGTTGATGAGTCTGGTCGGCAAATTCGGCAGCGCGGCGCAAGCCGGATACACTTTTGCCATCCGCATCATCTGGGTGACGTTGTTGCCTTCGTGGGGAATGAGCAACGCGGCGGCCACGCTGGTTGGCCAGAATCTGGGCGCGCAAAAACCTGATCGAGCGGAAAAATCCGTCTGGCTGACCGGCCATTGCAACGCGGTATTTCTGCTTGGCGTGATGACGGCGTTCCTGCTGTTTTCCGAACCGCTGCTTCGCGTTTTCACGCACGATGAAACGGTGATTCCTTACGGCGTGGATGCCTTGAGGTTTATCAGCTATGGCTACATTTTTTACGGCTATGGAATGGTGCTGAGCGCGGCATTCAACGGCGCGGGCGATACTTACACGCCAACGGTCATCAATCTGATCTGCTTTTGGGCGCTGCAAATGCCGCTGGCGTACTGGCTGGCGATGAAAACCGATTTGGAGGCAAAAGGCGTGTTTCTGGCCGTCACCATCGCCGAATCCATTCTGGCGGTCATGGCCATGGTCATCTTCAAACGCGGCAAATGGAAAGAACAAAAGGTGTGAAAACGTTTTCGACAGGATTTACGGGATGTTTCAGGATTTGCCGAATTATCCATCCCGTTCAATTCTGTAAATCCTGTCGAGGGGAAAATGGCTTCACCCCAGCCGATAAATGCGCTCAGCGTTTTCCTTGAAAAGTTTTCGCTTGTTTTCTTCACTGGCGTCTTTGACCAAAACATTCAGCGCGTCGAACCATTGGCGATAACTCGCAGCCAGCGTGCAAACCGGCCAATCACTGCCAAACATGACTCGATCCCACCCAAAGCTGGCAATGACGTGTTCTACCGCCGGACGCAAATCTTCAACTGTCCAATTCTCGACATCGGTGTTGACCACAATCCCGGAAACTTTAATGACCACATTCGGCAAGTCGGCGATTTCCACAATGCGTTCGCGCCAGGTGTCGTAATTTCGATTCTTGATATCGGGATTGCCGCAATGGTCGAGGATGAAGCTGACGTTCGGGCAGTCTTTGACCAATTGAATAGCGACGGGCAATTGATGATCGCGGACGCAAATATCGAACGATAATCCCCACTCTTCCAGCGAACGAATGTTTTCCCTAAACGTCGTTGTCGTTGAAAGTTCA
>JAEUQP010000244.1 GCA_016789645.1 Acidobacteriota bacterium
CGAATTCGTCAGCCGATTGTCGCGGCTGGGCGTCAACCGCCGCGTCAAAGCGCGCGTAGTAAAAGTCGGTGACCGAACAATTGCTGCGGCTTCCGCAGGCGCAAGCGTTGAGCCGGATTTGGTAGCCACTCAGTTGGTCGCTGACGATCCGAAACAAACTTACGGCTTCGTCAATCTGGTGAACTTCGACGACAAACGAGCGATGCGCGTCAATTTGAACGTCGCCGATCCGGCCAGCCAGACTTCTGGCGGTCGTCTGGAATTGCCCGAATTCAATTTGCGAGCGCGCGACGCCTTGATGCTGCCGCTGCGATTGCCGCTGGGTTCCGCTGGCGAAGAGTTGATTTACGCCACGGCGGAATTGACCAGACGCGACAAAGGCAACGGCAAAATCTCGATGCGGTTTTACGCACCCGAAGCTGCCGAAGCCGTGCTGAATTTGCCACACGCTCCGGCGGGAACGGTGACGATTGATGGGTCGCCAGCAATTTCCAGTTATGACGCAGCCAGCAAACGGCTGACGATCAAGTTGATCGAACCTCGCCGCCGAGCTAATTCCCCAAGCAACAATGACGAAGACGAATTGGCCGGACGCCGTCCGCACGAACTGGATGTGGAAATCGTTTACGAACGCGGATTGCCGGAATTGGCGATCAAAACGAACAAGCTCATCATCGGCGAAACGAATCAAGTGGTGGTTGAACTTTCCAACCGCACGGCTGCGGCAGCCGTGCGTGGAAAGCTGACGCTGACGGTTGACCGGCTGTTTCGACAGGAAGATTTCACTGTAGATGTCGAACTCGCTCCGCGAACGACAAAAACTTTCAATTTCGCCGTGCCTGTCAGCGCCAAAGCTATCCGGGAAGATCAAGCGACGTTGCGGGCCTTGCTGCTGACCAAATTGGAAGTATTCCATTCGCCCACGACAACCGCCGAAATCCTGCCGCGCTTTTCGTGGCAAGTTTTTCCGAAAGTCACTGTGCCGCTTCGGGCGGACACGGCGCTGAATCTGAATCCGCCGCTGCTGTTGCCCAGCGACGCGGGCGCGACTTCGGCGCAATTCAGTTTGCGCGTAGGCAACAATACTTCGCAGCGAATGACGCTCAAACGTGACGCGATGTTTTTGAATGCGCCGCCGCTCAACTTGGCGCCGGACGAAGAAATGCAGAGCACGTTCACGTTCAATTACGCGCCGGGCGAAAAATCTGCGCTCAATCAATTCATTGTTACGCTCAGCGACGGCACATTGACGGAAACGGTGCGCGTTGCGCCGCTAACCTTGCGAAAAGGCGAAGCCATCGCTTTCGCTTACGACGTTGACCGTGATGGCTTTGACGATTACGTGCTGGAAAATGAATTTCTGCGGCTGGTGATTTCGCCCAATGCCGGAGCGCGCGCGTTTACTCTGATCAACAAACGCACGGGAAAAAATGTTTTCACGAGCATTGGTGGTTTGCGCGACAAATTCGTCGAACTCGATCCGGCGGATCCGACGCGAAACACGCGTCGCAAACGAGGAATGTACGGCACGTTCAATCGCCCGTATTCCGCCGATGTCGTTTCGGGAATGGGCGCGCAAGCTGTCTTGAAGCTCAGCTACGATTGGCCGGATGCCTATCCCGCGGGCGCACGCATCGAACGCACCATCACGCTCAAAGCCAGCGAAGAATTCTTCACCGTGGATTACCGCATCACGCCGAAAGTGGCCAATGGCAAACAAGCCTTTTGGTCGGCGTCGTCCATTGTCGTGGGCGATCCGGCAAATCAGGCTCGCAAGTTTTCCACTTCGGAAGGCATGTTTGAATTTGCGGCGAACAAAACTCGTCAGGTGAAAGGCGGCTGGCTGACTGCGCCAGTGGATGGCCAAACGACGTTCGGCATGTTTTGGCGTGAACCCGAAATCCAATCCGCCGAAGTCGAAATGAAAGACTTCTCTTCCCTGCTCAACCTGAAGTTCACCCCTTTTGCTTCGGCAACGGAGCACAATTACCGACTAGCGTTTTACTTTGGCGCATTACCTCCTGAGCGTTTGGTGTTAGAGCGCACTCGTCTGTTGGGGCAGTAGAAAAAGCGATTTCCATCGTGTAGCTTATGGCCTACTCCCTGACAGGAAGATCAAAGAGGTATTCAATGAAAAGAAGGAGTTTGGAGTTTTCTTTATTACGTTCGTGGGAATTGATGTTTTCGCGCAGCGCGCTTTTGACGCTGCTGGTTTGTGTTCTTTCCGTTCTAGCCTTCGGCCAGGTTCGCACACGAATTCGCATTGTCGCCCAGGATGAAGCCGGACAGCCCATCGCTGGAGCCGCCATCCAGATCAAGCTGAAAAATGAAGTTCTTTCCACCATCATCACGGACGAAAAAGGCGAAGCCGTTGCCGCCAACTTTCCGCCCGGAACGTATGACTTCACGATTTCCAAAGACGGCTTTCAACCGCGCACGCAAAGCAAGGTCGACCTGAACGCCGGATTGGAAGTCGAAATCAAATTTGTGATGGTGGCGCAGATTTCCGTCAAAGACGAAGTCAACGTGACGGCCAGCACTTCGGATAGCCCACCGGAACAGACGACTTCGACACCGATGGAATTGTCGCGCGTGACGTTGCGCGAACTGCCAACCCCGACAAATTCGGTCAAAGATGCCTTGCCGTTGTTGCCCGGCGTCGTGCGTTCGCAACAGGGCGAAATCAAAATCTCCGGCACGGGCGAAAACCGGAGCGCGTTCATCGTCAATTCCGCAGACGTGACCGATCCGGCGACGGGGCAATTCGGCATGACCGTTCCGGTGGACAGCGTCGAATCCATCAGCGTCTTCAAAACTCCGTATCTGGCGCAATACGGACGCTTCACCGCCGGAGTCGTTTCGGTCGAAACCCGGCGCGGTGGCGACAAATGGAAATTCGAGTTCAACGATCCGTTCCCGGAATTCCGCTATCTCAACGGACGGCTGCGCGGATTGCGCGACGCCACGCCGCGCATTGTCTTCAATGGCCCGCTCATCAAAGACCGTTTGTTCCTTTCGCAAGGCACGGAATACACCATCAGCAAACGCGCCGTGCAAACGCTGGAATATCCGAACAAGGAAATGATCACCGAATCGGTCAATTCGTTTACGCAACTCGATTACATCGTGTCCGGCACACACACGCTGACCGGGACGTTTCATCTGGCTCCGCGCAAAGACAAGTTTCACGGACTGGATTTTTTCAACCGCCGCGAAGTCACGCCGAATTTCAGCGGCAAGGATTACACAGGAACGCTGATTGATCGGTTGACGCTGGGAACCAATCTGCTGGAAAGCCTGGTGTCAGTGAAAAACTACAGCGCGAACGTGTGGGGACAAGGCGTTCGGGAAATGACGCTGACGCCGACAGGCAATCGCGGAAATTATTTCAGCGAACAGGATCGGCAAGCGACGCGCGTGGAATGGACTGAAACCTTGTCGCTGCAGCCCATCCGTACCGGCGTTGGCGCGCACAACCTGAAATTCGGCAGCATCATCGCTCGCACCACCAATCGCGGCGAATTCGTGGCGCGCCCAGTGAACATCGTTGACAACGACAACACCCTGCTTCGCCGCATTGAATTCGCAGGCGGCACGCCGTTCGACCTGACCGATCTGGAAACGCATTTCTTCGGCCAGGATCATTGGAACATCACGCCGAAATTGGCGATGGACCTTGGATTGCGCGTCGAACGCCAACGCATTTCCAACAACATCCGGTTTGCGCCGCGTGTTGGCGTCGCCTGGACTCCGTTCGACAATCGCAACACCGTATTGCGCGCCGGAGCCGGATACTTTTACGATCGTGTGCCGTTGGGCGTGTACGCCTTCGACAAATATCCCGAACAAGTGCTGACGTTTTACGGAGCGAACGGCGTGATTGTTGACGGCCCTCGCCGGTTGGCCAACATCACCGACCGCGCCAAAAGCCTTAACAATCCCTTTGTCTTCGGCGATGGCGGCGTAGGCGATTTTGCGCCTCACAGCGCCACGTGGAATGTCGAACTGGAACACAGCTTCACGCGATTGCTGAAACTGCGCGTCAATTATCTGAACAGCAATTCCGATGGTGTGGTGGTGGTGGAACCCAGAGTCTATGAAGGTAAAGACGCGCTGGTGTTGGGAGGCGGAGGCCAATCGCGGTATCGCCAGTTTGAAATCACTGGCAAGCTGAACTGGGGCGAAGGCAAGCAAAACCTGTTTTTGTCATACGTTCACAGCAGCATTCGCGGCAACATCAACGAGTTCAACACCTACATCGGCAACTTTCCGTTCCCGGTTGTGCGCCCGGATCAATTCACACGGCTGAGCGCCGATTTGCCGCATCGCTTTCTCGGCTGGGGAACTTTCAACCTGCCCTGGAAACTGCGCTATTCGCCGATTGTCGAATTCCGAAACGGCTTTCCATATTCGAAACTGAGCGCCAACCAGCAGTACATCGGCGAAGCGAACAGTTTGCGCATGCCGAAATTCTTTTCTCTGGACAGCCGCATCTCCCGCGACTTTCAGGTCAATCCGAAATATGCGTTTCGATTTTCGCTGAGCGGATTCAATCTGACCAATCGCAACAATCCGCTGGATGTGCATCGCAACGTCGCCGATCCGCAATTCGGACGATTTTTCGGCAACTTCCCCAGGTTTTTCCGGCTGGATTTCGACGTGATCTTCTAAATCAGAGCAAGCAACATTGGGACATTCTCTTTTGACAGGATGACCAAGATTTCCAGCAGGATTTACAGAATCATCAATAGCAATCAAGTTCCAACTTGGTTTGAATCCTGTTCATCTTGAAAAAAATCATGTCCATCCTGTCTCAAAGTTTCTTGCTTCGATTTAGCCAAAACTTTTTCATCCACGAAGGAACACGAAGATGTCACAAAGAAAACCAAAACGATTTTTTCTTCGTGAAACTTCGTGTTCCTTCGTGGATAAAGATTTATGCATTCCTACCTTCGCCGTCTGCCTTTTCCCTTCCCGCCTCTGCCGACGGATTTCACTGCTGACCAAGTCAGATCCGCCGCCGTGTGAGACAACGCCCCCAAACACAATCCCAGAAACCCTGCCCACAAATAGTTTTTGTCGGCCTGATCGTAAAAAGAAAACATATCGCTTTTGACCAGTTGGAATTGCGTCGTCCAGGTCGTCTGCACTCCGTGCAAATACGCGTGCCGCAAATACAGCAAGGTCGCGCCCACCA
>JAEUQP010001156.1 GCA_016789645.1 Acidobacteriota bacterium
TGGGATTTTATCGAGAACATTTGGCGAAGTATTTATGAGCAGGTGACAGGTTGCAGGTGTCAGGGAGCGCAGGAGTTTTATGATTCCACAGTCTGATCCGAAGGCAGGGTATCTGGCGCATCAGCGCGAAATTGACGAAGCCGTCAAACAGACGCTCGACAGCGGCTGGTACATTTTGGGCAAACAGGTCGCGGCCTTTGAACAAGAGTTTGCTGCTTTTGTTGGCGTCGGGCATTGCGTCGGCGTGGCGAATGGAACCGACGCGCTGGTGTTGGCAATGCGCGCTTGCGGCATTGGCGCTGGCGACGCAGTGATTACGGTTTCGCATACGGCGGTGGCTACGGTGGCGGCGATTGAACTGGCAGGAGCCGAACCGATGTTGGTGGATATTGATCCAGTAACGTTCACCATCTGTCCACAAGCTGTGGAAGTCGCGATCAAATCCTATCGCGGCAAAGCAAAGTTGAAAGCAATCATCGCGGTTCATTTGTATGGGCATCCGGCTGAGATGGCAGCGATTCAGGAATTGGCTCGGCGATACGAATTGAAAGTGGTGGAAGATTGCGCGCAGGCTCACGGCGCGAAATTGGCTGAACGACGTATCGGCTCGATTGGTGACATTGCGGCGTTCAGCTTTTATCCGACGAAAAATCTTGGCGCGCTGGGCGATGGCGGCGCGGTGGTGACAAACGATGCTGGTTTGGCAGAACGGCTGCGGTTGTTGCGGGAATATGGTTGGCGCGAACGATACGTCAGCGAAATTGCCGGAATGAATTCGCGGCTGGATGAGTTGCAGGCGGCTTTGTTGCGCGTGAAGTTGCAGTACCTGGACGAAGAAAATGCTCGGCGGCGACAGATTGCGGCGGTTTATGACGAAGAATTGAAACCAAGCGGCTTGGCGTTGCCGAAATGCGTTGGCGAAGTGGAGCACGTTTACCATCAATACGTTGTGCGAAGCCGCGAGCGAGATGTTTTGAAAGCGCGATTGCGAGAGCAGGGAATCGGCACGCTGATTCATTATCCGGTTCCGGTTCATTTGCAACCGGCATATCGGCATTGCGCCCATTCGGCTTTGCCGGAAACTGAACGCGCCGCGCGCGAAGTGTTGAGCTTGCCGATGTTCCCTCAATTGAGAGACGAGCAGGCGCTGCAAGTTTGTGATGCAATTTTGCACGGATAACGCAGGCGAGACGTCTGCGCTCCCAGCAAGGAGAAGTTGAGATGAATTCATTGATTCAACGACCACGGCGATTGCGACGGACGGCTGCCATCCGGGACATGGTGCGTGAAACGCGGCTCGATCCTGCCAATCTGATTTATCCGCTGTTCGCTTGTCCGGGCGAAGGCGTGCGCAAAGAAATTAAATCCATGCCTGGCGTGTTCAATCTGTCGGTGGATGAACTGGTCAAGGAATGCGAATCCGCTCGTGCGTTGGGCATTCAATCCGTCATTTTGTTCGGTTTGCCCGAACAGAAAGACGAGCAGGGAAGCGACGCGTTTGCCGAAGACGGCATCACGCAACGGGCGATTCGCGCCGTCAAACGCGAAGTCAAGGATTTGGTTGTGCTGGCCGATACGTGTTTGTGCGAATACACCTCTCACGGACATTGCGGAACGATTGTGAATAACGACGTTGAGAATGATTTGACGTTGGTAACTTTGGCGCAAACTGCTGTCAGTCAGGCGCAAGCTGGAGCCGACATCATTGCGCCTTCGGGAATGATGGATGGAATGGTGGCGGCGATTCGCGGCGGATTGGATGCGGCGGGGTTCAGTCAGATTCCGATTTTGTCTTATGCGGTGAAATACGCGTCGGCGTTTTACGGCCCGTTCCGCGAAGCCGCCGACAGTGCGCCGCAGTTCGGCGATCGTCGCAGTTACCAGATGGATCCGCCGAATATCCGCGAAGCGTTACGCGAGGCGGAACTCGATGTGGAACAAGGCGCGGATATGTTGATGGTCAAACCCGCGCTGGCATACTTGGACGTGATTCGGGCAGTACGCGAACGTTTCAATCTGCCGCTTGCGGCTTACCAGGTGTCCGGCGAATACGCGCAAATCAAAGCGGCTGGGCAACTTGGCTGGATTGACGAAGAGCGGGTGATGATGGAATCTCTGATTTCGATCAAACGCGCTGGGGCAGATTTGATCCTGACGTACTTTGCA
>JAEUQP010000315.1 GCA_016789645.1 Acidobacteriota bacterium
GTTGCCTTGTCAATGTAACTGACGCTGCTGGCCAATCCTTTTTTGTTCAGATTGACCTTGTGCGCCATTGCATTCGGAATGACGGTGAAGGTTTTGGGGAACTTGGTCATCAACGGCACAACCTGCCGAAACGCTGAGTTATAAAACGAATGCGTTTCGCATCCGTCCGGACATTCGCCGCAATAATGACACTGTTTGTATCCGTTGTAATCTTTGGTCAGCATTGCGCGACGCACGCGAATCGAAGGAATCCCGGCTTTTTTCGCTGCTTTTTGGATCACCCAATCGGAGCATTTGAAATTGACCGGCGGCAGAAAATTGTCGCTATCCGGCAGATCCGGATGATTTTCCTTCGCGCCACATACGCCCATAAATAACTCGGCTTTGTCGTAATACGGCGCAATGTCTTTGTATTCGATGGGCCAATCCAACCCCTGCCCATCGCGCGAACGCATTTTGAAATCGGCTTCGTTGAACCGATTGGCGAATCGTCCCCAGAACATGGTGCGCCCGCCGACATTGCGCGCGCGCATCCATTCGTAAGGCAATTTTTCCGGCGTCGTGTAAGGCTCGTCTTTGGTTGGACCGTACATCGAATACTTCTTGGCGAACTCCTCACTCTTGGACATTTCCTGTTTCAAGCCGCGATATTCGTCTTCATACGGAAACGGTTCGTGATAAGGGAAATCCACCATGTGTTTGCGCAACGGCCCGGTTTCCAGCATCGCCACTTTCAATCCGGCGTTGACCAATACCCAGGCCGCCGTGCCTCCGGCAGCGCCTGAACCGACAATGACAACGTCATAAACTGGCGCTTGAGTTCTGACGGTTCGTTGTTGTCCCAACATAAAGATAGTCCTTTCTCGTTCGGGAAAATGAGTTCGCAAATTGGTTTGGAATTCTGAATAGAAGTATCTCGAAGTCGGATTTTAGGTGTCGGATGATGGAGTTGTCTAGCAGGTCAGAGAGATTGGATTGGCGGCGCCGCCAAACAATTCAGGCCGCAATTGCAAACCATGCAATTGCGGCCTGTTGAACGAGCGGTTTGAATTTTCGTCAGAATCGCAGACCGACTCCGACGTTGAGCTGAACATTGTGAGAAGTCAGGTTGTTTGCGGTTCCGCCGCCTGGTCGGCCAAACGGTCCGCGATACCGAATCAGCGTATCGCCCAGATCGAATCTGACCACCGTTTTCCGTGAAGGATAAAATTCGACCACTCCTCCCAGATCAAGCGCAAATTCAGTTTTTCCGGAAGACAGCAAACATCCCAACGGTGCTGGAATCACTGCCGGACAAGCGATTCGTGACGAAACATCGCTAAAGCGGATAAAGCCCGGTCGTGCTTTGGCAAACACTCCGAACTTTTCCCAACGTTGCCCGGCTTTGACGCCGAACAATCCCTGCAACCGATTTCCGACATGGCTACTCAGTTCGCGCGGAAAGAAATTCAATTCGCCTTCGACCGCCACGCGCGAGTTCAAATTGAAAGTCGCGCGCCCGCCAAATCCCACGTCCGATTCTTTCAGTTCAGAAAGCCGCATGGTTGTCAGATGCACGCCCAATTCCACTTTGGGAACTTCTGATTGCGCCCAACTGATTTGTCCGCCAACTGCCAGAACACCTGCCAATACGATTGCTCGAACCATAAACTTCAACAGCATTGATACTCCTTTTGCTGAAAATGATCTCACCAGTTAATCCAATCTTGTTGCTTTCAAGATTTTGATTAACTTCCGAAATGTTGTTGTCAAAGAGGCAACTGTTCTTGGGCAATCATCAGGCCACAGCAGGCAAAAGCGATAACTGGCCTGAGGCAAAACGCTTATCGCGATGAGCTGAAACTAAGTCGGATTCCGCGTTGAAGTTTTCCGAAACGATCTTCAGATTTTTGAACACCGCCTCCACTCGGCCTGGATCAGGCTCGTCAGTGTAGTCATAGAAACACAGAGGCGCAGAAATTTCCGGAAGGATGTTTCTGCGCCTCTGTGTTTATGTCCTCAAACAAACAGTCTGGATTATTTGATATTGATCTGAACAACATTGGCGATTGCGCCATCCACGATCAACATCACATCTACCAAACCACTGCCCACCAACGCGCGCGGCAATTCGATGTTGATTTGATCCAGTCCGGCAAAGCTGCCTTGATCTCCGGCATAAGACACCGGAGCCTCGACGCCGCCGATGATCGCTCGCACGTTGTCCAGCGAACTGCGCTTGCGAACTCCGGTGGCAAACAGCGACAGAAACACGCGGTCGTCAATTGCGCCCAGATCAATCGGCACGGCGACAAACCGGCTGCTGCCGGGATCGAATTGCGCGACAGGCCGGGAACTAGACGAACCATCGGCGCGGAATGTCAACGCGTTGGCGGCGGGCAAACCTCGCCCACTGGCATCGGCGACGAAAATTCCCGGAGCGACGTTGGCCACTTCCACCACGCTGCCGGAAACCGCACCGTTGCCGCTGGTGATCAGAATCGTCGCCTGCCCCGCAGCCGTTCCCGGCGGAACCAGGTAATTGATTTGCGTCGGAGCGACGAAAAACAGCGGAGCCAGTCGTTCGACGTTGGCGCTGTCACGCACCTTGACCGTCGTTCCCGCAAGCGTTGTCGGCAGCGGCACGGTCGTCGCCACCTGAGTCGTCGTCGCCAGATTGATTCCAAATACGGCAACAATCTCATCCGACGTGATGGCTTCGCCGCGATAGCTGGCGGCAGAAACGCTAGTTGCCGGTTGCGCCAACAACACCGGAGTCGCCACAGCATCCGTCGGCAACGCAGCGCCGCCAGTGTCTGTGACGCTGCGCGCTACTGGAGCATCGCGGAATGTAAAGTCCAGCTTCGCTCCGGTGTTGGCGGCGGAGTAATCAAACACGACGTTGAAAACCCGCCTCGAACCTTCGGCCAGTGTTTGATTCCCCGGCATCGTCAACGACATGCCGATTGCGCCCTGCGCGACTTGGCTGGTGTTTGTGGTCAGCGTTGCGCCGGTTGCGTCGGCTCCCAGCGTCACGCGCGGATTGCTCAGCACCGTGGAGTTGAATCCCAGACTGAGGCTGACGGCTTTTTCATTGCCAAAAGCCTCCAGCGAGAGTCGCAAGGTCATCTGCTTAGTTTGCTCCGGCGTGAGCGTCAGTTCCGGCGCGAACGACGGATCATCAGGTTTGCCGTCCCAGGCTAACGTTCGTTTCTTGATGACCAGTTTGTAATCGCGCGTCGCTGTGCAGTTCATTGCGTCAACCACCAGGACAGTGAAAGTGAACATGCCCTTCACAGTCGGCGTTCCCGATAGCTGGCCAGCCGAAGACAACATCATTCCAGCGGGCAAGGCTCCGCCGATGATCGAGTAAGTGTAGCTGGGCATTCCCAAGCTAGCCGTCAAATTAACCGGGCCGTATGGATCGTCCTGTTTTCCCATTGGCAATTCGGTCGGGCCAAGCGTGAATGCCACGCATTTGCAGCATTTGGATGTGGCTTCAGTGATGTCCACCAACAAGCCGCCTCCCTGTGGAATCGCAGTCGTCACGAACGTCAACTTGTTTGGTCCCGCCTGGAACCCCGTCATGATCGTAAACGGCGTGAGGGTGCTTGGCGCTGGGTTTGTCGCAATGGGTGTCGTGCTACTGTTCAGGAACAACTGCCCGCCAGCATTGGCAGCAAACCTGCCAACAATTTTCACGCTGTTCAGATCGCAACCGGACAGATCAAAGTTGATCGTGTACCGAAGTCCGCCTGGAATGCCCGGTCTGCCAATCCATCGTGCCATCAGGCCAGCGGCAACAGGATCCACTCCACCGCCTGGCGGTGGAACAACGATTGGCACTACCGGCACATTCGTTGGTGTAAGGGCGGCGTAATGACTATCGGGCGCGTTATTGCTCATCGGCGTTTTGTTGTTATCCACGCCCGTGTTGAACAGCTTTACCGGCATGACCGGACAGTCTTTGATGACGATGGTGTACGGCTTGGTTAAGGAACAACCGCAAGTGTCAACCGCAGCCACCGTGAACGTGAACGTGCCCGCCGTGCTCGGAGTGCCTTGCAACATTCCGCCCATAAAGTTCAATCCTGGCGGCAAAGTTCCCACGACGGAATACGTCACCGGGCACATGCTGTCGGTCGTGAAAGTCTGTTTGGGATACACCGAGCCGACAAACCCGGCGGGCAGGTTGTTCGGTGTGATCGAAGTCAGGCTGCAAATGACCTCCATGTTGTAAGTTCTCATGCTCGGACAGCCGCAAGCGTCTGTCGCCGTCAC
>JAEUQP010000323.1 GCA_016789645.1 Acidobacteriota bacterium
GGAAACCACGGCGCTTGGCGCGGCTTATCTGGCAGGACTGGCCGTCGGATTCTGGAAAAGCGAAAAAGAAATCGCCGGGCAGTGGCAGGCGGAAAAACGCTTTGAACCAAAAATGAAAAAAGCCGACCGCGAACGGTTGTATGAAGGCTGGCAAGCCGCCGTCGCTCGTGTGCGAAGCTAAAACCTTGTTGGTGTGTTAGGCCGAGCGTAAAATTCGCGCCAGTCAAACCAGTGCAAAAGGAGAATGCATTATGCCTGTAGCAACAGAACTCGCTCCTGAACGTGAATCCACTCTTGATCCTGAAAAATCGTACGAGTTGGTGAACGGACAATTGGAGGAAAAAGAAATGGCAGGTGGAAAGCATGGGGTGATTGCAGCGAATCTGGCAGGCGAAATTCGCAATTACTTGAAAACCAACAAGCGTGGACTGGTCTCTGTGGAAGTTCATTTCAAAATCGGCCAGAACGAACGAATTCCCGATGTGGCGTTCGTTTCGGCAGAACGTATTCCTGACGGTGGAATGCCGGAAGGCGTCGCGCCATTTCCGCCGGATTTGGCCATCGAAGTCGTTTCACCAAACGACGTTCACGACAAATTAGCGGACAAGGTGCTGGAATATCTGGACGGAGGAGTTAAGCAAGTCTGGCTGGTTTCCCTGAAGCTTCAATTGATCACCATTTTCCGTTCGCCGACCGAAGTGAAGGTGTTTACGGGCAATGGCAATCTGGAATGTGAAGATTTATTGCCGGGATTTAGCTGTTCGCTCAAGGAAGTCTTTCAAACGGGCTTGCCGGATTGAGTCTCATGTACCGTCGCCAGTCGGTTGACGGTGCTCATTCACGTTGTATCGAATCAATCAAACAAACCCAAAAAAAACCTTCGTGACGCGGAAAGCAGTTCGCGCCACTTTTCTTGAAAGGAGCTTTTGATTATGTGGGAAATCATCACTACTGCGTTTGTTGGCTTGATCGTTGGCTTAATTGCTCGCTTTGTGTTGCCCGGCAAAGACCCCATGGGGCTGTTGATGACGATGGTTCTGGGCATTGCCGGTTCATTCATCGGCAAGTTCATCGGCATGAACATTCTTCATCTGAGCCGCAGCGCCAGCACGGGCTGGATCATGTCCATCATCGGCGCAGTCATTTTGTTGTTCTTGTATCGGTTGGTGGCCGGGCGCAGCAATTCCTGAGTTAGATCAGAACAACCAACTTTGGGAGATTCTTTTTGACAGGATGAACGCGATTTGCGGCAGGATTTACTGGATCATCTCCAGCAAGGTTTCGGTAGATTGAATCCTGTTCATCCTGAAAAAAATCCTGGAAATCCTGTTTCAAAGTTTTCTGGTTTGATTTGGCTATTGCCGAACCAACAAGCTGAAGGTGAACGGGAACTGATTCTTTTCATCCGCCGGATGAGCGATGCGTTCCCGTTCGCTCCAATCTTGGGAATCGAAGGCCGGAAAAAACGTGTCGGCGACGATTTGGGCATCCACCAGCGTCAGATACATCCGGTCGGCAAGCGCCAGAGCCTGTTCGTAAATCTGCGCGCCACCGCCGATGAACACTTCGTGTTCGCCGCGCGAACGAGCCAGTTTTAGGGCTTCGGCCAGCGAATAACAAACGTCACACCCATTGGCTTGGAATTCGTTGTCACGTGTGACGACAATCATGTGTCTGCCGGGCAATGGCTTGCCGATGGATTCAAATGTCTTGCGTCCGACGATGATGTGATGCCCCATCGTCAATTCACGAAAGCGTTTCAGGTCGGCAGACAATCGCCACGGCAATCGGTTTTCAATGCCTATGCCCAGCCGGTTGTCCATCGCTGCAATTATCGAAACGATCACATTCACTCCTGATTCAAATCGGGTTGCGGATGACGCAACTTACCATCGTAAAAAACCATGCACAAACCATCACGTCGTAACTTTTTGCAAACGGGATTGGCTGCCGCCGGTTCGATGGCGCTGGCCGAAACCGGTGACGCCTTGCCGCAAAAATCGGCAAACCCTGCGCTGGGCGGCGGCAATTTCAAACTCGGTTTGGTGACTTACAACCTGGCCAAAGACTGGGACATTCCGACCATCATCAAAAACTGCGAAGCTACGGGCTTTGAAGCCGTCGAACTACGCACGACGCACAAACATGGCGTCGAACCTTGGCTGACCAAAGATCAGCGTGCCGAAGTCAAAGCGCGTTTTGCCGGAACAAAAGTTCGATTGCTGAGTTTGGGCAGCGTTTGCGAGTTTCATGCGCCGGATCAAACGACGGTTCGCAAAAACATTGACGAATGCAAACGCTTCATCGAACTGGCGCACGACATCGGTGCGCTCGGCGTCAAAGTCCGCCCGAACGGAATCCCGAAAGATGTTCCCGAAGAAAAAACCATCGCACAGATCGGCGCAGCTTTACGCGAATGCGGCGAAGCGGCGAAACCTGCCGGAGTCGAAATCTGGGTCGAAGTCCACGGGCGCGATTCCAGCCATCCGCCGCGCATGGCCGCGATGATGAAAGCCGCCAACCATCCCAATGTCGGCATTTGCTGGAACTCCAACCCGGAGGATTTGATCAGCGGTTCGATCAAACCCGGTTTTGACATGCTAAAACCGTATTTGCTGAACGCGCACATCAACGAATTGTGGAAGCCGGAATATCCTTGGAGCGATCTGTTCAAACTGATGAAAGCCGCCGGATACAACCGCTATTGTCTGGCGGAAATCCCCGACACCACTGACTCGATTCGGTTGATGCGGTATTACCGCGCGCTGTGGTTGGCGCAATGCAACGCTTAAACGCCGTTTTCTGTGATGTCAGCCGATAATCAGTACAACCCGGAACTGCTGGTGCGCCGCTTTTGCCGACTTTATGGCGAAGGCGGCGTTTCAATTTTGCGCGCTCCGGCCAGGATCAACATTTTGGGCGAACACGTGGATTATGTGTCGTACCTGCCGACAGCTTCGTTGCCGTTTGGCAGCCACGAACACGCAATGACGATGGCTGTTCGTCCCAATGAAAACGGCAAAGTTCGTGGCGCTTCACTCAACGAACGATTCCAGCCCTTCGAATTTTCTCTCCGTGACATTCAACTTTCCGACGACGGACAAAGCTGGGAAGCGTTTGTATTCAATCGCCCGGTTCCCGCTCCGCACTGGAGCAATTACGTCGCGGGAGCAGTCAGTTTCGCGCAATGGAAATTCGGCGCGCGTATCGAACGCGGTTTTGACTTTTTGATTGACTCGACGATTCCGGCCAACAGCGGAGCGTCATCATCGTCCGCGCTGGTTGTGTTGGCGAGCGCGGCCATTCGCCGAATCAATCGGATTGATTTTCAACTTGCCGAACTGGCGAAAGACTCTTCGCAAGCCGAATGGTTTTTGGGTACGCGCGGAGGTTCGTTGGATCACACAGCCATTTGCCTGGCTCAACGACATCATGCAGTGCATCTGGCGTATGCTGATTTTCGTGCCGAACCCGTGCGATTGCCATCAGAGCGATTTCGCTGGCTGACGTTTTTTACGCACGCCGCTGATAAAGGCCGCGAAGTGATGTTGGAATACAACGAACGCGCGGCGGTTTCGCGGCTGATGATTCCTGCGTTGATTCGTGACCTGGAACGCCACGATCCGCAACGATTTCTGGATTGGCGATACGCCGTCACGCTGTTGGGCCACGGCACGTTGAAAACGGCGGACAGTTTGAGCGGCTTGCTCAGCCAGTTGCCAGAAGCAATGACTTTGGACGATTTCCGCCAGCTTCATCCGCGAACGTTTCAGGAATGCGGAGCGGCGTTTCCGGCGCTGGTCAATGAACGATTGCATCAACCGCTGAAGATCCGCTCGCGTGCGCTGTATCACCTCGGCGAAGTGTGGCGCGTGAACGATGCCATCACCGTTTTGCGCGGAGCACAAAAAGACCAGGAAGACGCAATGCGAAAATTGGGCAAGCTGCTGAATCAGACGCATGCTGCGTTGCGTGACCTGTACGAAGTTTCGACTGCGCAGGTGGAGCAATTAGTGGAACTGCTCAACTCGGATTCAGGTGTTTACGGCGCGCGGTTGATGGGTGGAGGTTTTGGCGGAAACGTATTGGCACTGACCACGGCTGAAAATGTTTCAAGGCTGATTGATCGCGTGCAACAGGAATTTTATCTGCCGCAACACCGCGATGGCCTTCGTGAAGGTTCCATCATGGTTTCGACGCCGGGTGACGGCGTTTCAGAAATTTCAGCAGGCGCAGACAAAAATAGCGGCTCCGGATTTCCCGAAGCCGCCAATTCAGTCAAGGAGTGAAAGTGAGATGGAGGCGCAAAAAACTATGATTGCAATTCCTTGCCTGGCTTGAAACGAATCGTTTTGCCTTCCGGAATCGCCACTTGCGTGCCCGTGCGCGGATTGCGACCGATGCCGCGTTTACGGGGTTTGACGACAAACACGCCGAAGCCTCGCAATTCAATGCGTTCGCCGCGTCGCATCGCGTCTTTCATCGCTTCAAACAGAGCTTCCACAGCGATTTCAGCTTTTTGCTTCGACACGCCGGTTTTGTCAGAGACGTTATTGATAATGTCCAGTTTGATCACTGGTACTCTCCTTACAGAAGCTCGGAAAAACGATTCCGTTGAATTGGCAATGTTGATTTGGTTATCGCAAAACCGAGCGCATTATAAAAATGGCCTGAAAGGGTGTCAAGCTTAGGGTAATGCAGCCAGTCGGGTGCGCGCAGTCGTCGCGACATCGGTTTGCGGAGCGATTTCAGCGGCACGCTGATATTTCGCTCTGGCTTCCGCAGCGTTGCCGGTTTGTTCGTAACACTGCCCTAAACTCAGCCAGCCCTGTTGGTGCTGCGGTTGCGCGTTGGTCAGTTGCGTCAGCACGGCAATGGCTTCCTGCGCCCGATTGGATTTTCGGTACACTTCGCCCAACGTGTACAGCATAACGGGATTTCCCGGCTGTGTTTTTCTGACTTCAACCAACTGATTCTCCGCGTCCTTCAATCGTCCCTGATCGTTCATCACCGTCGCCAGATTGATCCGCGCTTCGGCATATTCAGGTTTGTAACTCAGCGCATTGCGGTACGAAGCCTCGGCTTGCGGCAATTTGCCCTGCTGTTGATTCACCCAACCCAGATAAAAATGTGCTTCGGCGTAATTGGCTTGTTCGGCAATGGCCTGTTGCAACGGCTGTTCGGCTTCGGCGAATTTGCGTTGTTTGGCGAGCGAATCGGCCAGGTTGTACAGCGTCTGGGTGTAACGCGCTCCGGCGGCGACGGCTTGCGAATAATACTTTTCCGATTCCGTGAAATTGTTTTGCTTGTAGTAAATGTCGCCCAGATTCGACATGGCGTCGTAATAATCAGGCTTCGCGGCGATGGCTTGTTTGTAGAATTTCTCGGCTTCGGCGGGTTTGCCCTGATTCGAATAATATGCTGCCAGATAATTCAGCAGAAACGGTCGCCCAGGCGCATAGGTCAACGCGTGCGTCGCCATCGTCAGATCGTTTTGCCAGGTGAAGTTCTGAACGAAGGTCAGTCCCGAAAACACGACCACAACCAGGATGGCTGCGGCAAAGACGAGTTTCTGTTTTGACGCGCTTGCGCGGTTGTACAACCAGCCAATACCCATGGCCAACAGCAGGCAAAATCCCACGGAAGGCAAATAGAGATAG
>JAEUQP010000328.1 GCA_016789645.1 Acidobacteriota bacterium
GCCAAATTGGTGGATGAAGGTTTGTGTGTGGCCATCAAATACGCCGTCGTTCGTCAAGACCCACGCCAGGATGCGTACTTGGAATCCTTGCTGGCTCGCGTTGATCGCAACGTCGTGGTCAGCGGCATTGGCGAACGCCCGGCGGTCATTCACATGCGCGATTGGAAACTGCCCGGCTTTACGACTGGCACGGGCTGCATCGCTTCGCGCCAGAGCCAACAATTGTTCGAAGCCTGCGCGCGCGGCGATTTTGCCGAAGCAGAGAAATTGCGCGAACTGTTCATCCCGCACGAAGACCTGCGCGATGCCTGGAGTCCGGCGAAAGTGTTGCACCATTCGACGGAACTTGCCGGAATTGCCAAAACCGGTTCGCCGCCACCGTTCTTGTCTCCGTTGTCGGCTGAACGATTGAGCGAGCTTGCTCCGGTTGCACGGCGGCTGCTTTCATAAGGGAAACAGTAATGCGGTTATTGCCGGACGGGAGTTTCGCCATGTTAGGGACTGTTGACCTCAACAATGCCAAGCTTATTGCTGAAACTCTGGCAGAATTAGAATAAGAGGCGCAATGAACCGATAACCGACTTTCGGAATGGTTTCAATGAAGTCGGGTGATTCATCTCCATTGCTCAGCGATTTTCTCAATCGAGAGATGTTTTTGGTCAGGTTTCCCTCTTCCATAAAAATCTCAGGCCAAACTTTCGCTATTAACTCATCTTTGCTGAGAACCCGCCCTTGAGCCTCGACCAGCGCCAAAAGAGTTAAGAGAGTCTTTAGTTCAAGATGTACACGCCGCCCATCACGCAACAGAATTTTTTGTGAAGGATCAAGCCGAAATTCACCAAATTGATAAACAGGCTGCTTTTCCATGGCTTTCTCCGCATCGGTAATGTTTCCATAAAAATCTTGCGAGCCTGACAAATACTAAAAGTCAGAATTTCGTAAGGACAAATCACTTGTTTGGTTGTAAAACTCTTGCCGTAATGTATGGAGGCAATCGAAATGCCAATCTGAACCTCAAGACAGGTTTTCCTCCTCCGTGGGTTTAATTGACATTTTGGGTAAAAAAGCTTTTCGGTTGAGTGAAGAAAGCCATTTTTTGCCGATTACTTTGCCGCTCAGGCTAACCGAAGCTGTTGCTAAATCCGCCAGCAGCCGCTCCATTTTCTCAGTAGTACGGGTTCGAAGCGCAAGGTTTTTCTGGCACTGAAAGTCGTTGTGTCAGGTTTTTCTTGCGTCCCCAATAATTCAACAGGAGACACCATGTTCAAACGAAGTCTGACGCTGATGTTGATCGGCGCTCTGGTAATTTCCATGAGCGCAGCCCCTATCACGCTCGCTAAAACCAAAGAAGAAAAAGCAGCGGAATTTACCGCCAAGGTGAAAACCGGCGTTGCCAAACTCGGCGTTGGCCCTGACGCCCGCATCGAAGTGAAGTTGCGCGATAAGACCAAGCTGAAAGGGTACATCAGCCAGATCAGCGATGAGTCTTTCGTCGTCGCAGATGCCAAGACTGGCACTACCACGGAAGTGCCATATCCCAATGTGGCTTCGGTAACAGGCAAAAACCTTTCTACCGGGGCGAAAATCGCAATCGGAGTGGCCATAGGGGTAGGCGTATTGCTTCTGGTTGGTCTTATAGCCTATTTGGCATATGGTGATTGAACGTCTGGGTCATGATTCACAAATGATGATGGCATTTTTGAGACTGTATTCAGAATGCCGCCAGTAAAGGGCGGAATAATCTGCCTTATTTGGCCATCATCACATTTGAAACACGACCCACTCCTGCTCTGTTTGTATAGTTGGCGAAATTCCAGGTCTTTCAGTTTCTCAATGAATTTCAGGCTCTGGCGTTGGCGCGCCAGCGTGTAGAAAGTCGAAGTCACAGCCTTCGTGAGCTTGGGTGACGTGGTCGAGGTAAAGCGCCGTGAAGCCGCGTTCGTACACTCCTTGCGGCGGCGTCCAGGCGGCGCGGCGCTTGGCTAATTCTTCTTCGCTGACCAGCAGGTTCAACTTTCGGTTTGGAACGTCCAGTTCGATCAAATCTCCATCCTGAACAAAGGCCAGAGTTCCTCCAACATAACTTTCCGGTGAAACGTGCAGCACGCAGGCTCCGTACGAAGTTCCGCTCATGCGCGCGTCGGAAATCCGCACCATATCGCGCACGCCTTCCTTCAAAAGCTTTTTCGGAATTGGCAGCATTCCCCATTCGGGCATGCCGGGGCCGCCGAGCGGGCCAGCGTTTTGCAGCACAATCACGGAATCGGCGGTCACGTCCAAGGCTTCGTCGTCAATCCGCGCGGCCATGTCGTTGTAGTTTTTGAAGACGACCGCTTTGCCTGTGTGCTGATGCAAACGCGGATCGGCGGCGGTGGGTTTGATGACGGCTCCGTTCGGAGCCAGATTGCCATACAGAATCGCTGTGCCGCCTTTGGCCGAAACAGGATTGTCCGTCGAACGAATCACGTCCGCGTTGTGGACTTTGGCCGAAGCGATGTTTTCGCCCAGCGTTTTGCCATTCACCGTCAGCGCGTCCAGCTTCAGCAAGCCGGGAATCTGATTCAGCAGCGCGCGCAAGCCTCCGGCGTAGTAAAAATCTTCCATCAGGAATTGCCCCGACGGGCGAATGTTGGCGATGACCGGCGTGCGTTGGGCGATTTCGTCAAA
>JAEUQP010000340.1 GCA_016789645.1 Acidobacteriota bacterium
CGAAGCGTAACTGCCATCGGTTCTGGCTCTGCGCAACAAGGTCGGTTTCTGATTCCGAATCAATCTGACCTGCGCACCCAACGCGTCTCGACCGGATTTCGCGTCCACCAGTTTCAGCCCCGCCCAATGCTGGCGGTTGCCAATTTGGTTCAGCAGCAATCGCGCGCGCCCGTTGTTGTTGGCAATCAGCACATCCATGTCGCCGTCGTTGTCCACATCGCCGAACGCCGCTCCGCGTCCGACTTCGGAAAGTTTGAACACTGCGCCCGCCTGAGCCGTGACTTCGACAAACGTCGAATCGCCTTTGTTGCGATACAACTGATTCGATTGATGAAAGGGAAACGGGTCTTTGGCGGCGGCTTGCGCTTCGATGATGGTGACGGCTCCGTTGACAGCCAGAATATCCAACCAGCCGTCGTTGTCGTAATCGAACATCAAGGTGCCAAACCCCGTGCTGTTCATGCTGGCCGTGCCGATACCGGTTTCAAACGAGCGATCTTCGAACGTGCCTTTGCCGATGTTGTAATAGAACGTGCTCTTTTCGCCGCTCAAATGTGTGATGAACAAATCTTCGTCGCCGTCGGCGTCAAAATCTCCGGCATCCACTCCCATGCTGGCTTCGGGTTTGCCATCGCGGCTGACGGCGCACCCGGCCAGCAAGGCGTCGTTTTTGAATGTGCCGTTTTGCTGGTTAATCCACAGGAAGTTTTCGCGCTGATCGTTGGCGACGTAAATATCCGTCCAACCGTCTTCGTTGAAATCGCTGCACACCACGCCGAGCGCCGATCCGACTTCGCCCGCGATGCCGGATTTGGCCGAGACGTTTTCAAAGGTTCCGTTGCCTTTGTTGTGAAACAGCATCGAAGGCATTGGCAAATACGCGCGCGGCGCACAGTAATCCAGGCGGCTGGTCGGCGAATAACATTTCTTGTTGTTGGCAATGACGAAGTTGACGTAATTGCAGACAAACAAATCCAGCGCACCATCGCGGTCATAATCCACAAAGGCCGCGCTGACGCTCCAATCGGCATCGGCGATTCCGGCTTTTTTGGTCGCGTCACTAAAGGTTCCGTTGCCGTTGTTGCGCCACAACTGCACTTCGCCGAGTCCCGTCAGCAGCAAATCCGTCCAACCGTCGTTGTCGAAATCGCCAGTCGTCGCGCCCATTCCATACAGCCGGGCGACGATCCCGCTTTGCGCGGTTACGTCCGAAAAACGAAGCTGTGCGCCGCTCAAATCGTTGCGATAAAGTCGTCCCTGCAACGCGCCTTGCGGTTTGGCGGTTGCGTCGCTGATGGTTTTGCCCGGTCCCAGCATCGTTCCCTGCACCAGATACACATCCAGATCGCCGTCGTTGTCGAAATCGAACAAGGCCGCACCCGCGCCCATGATTTCCGGAAAATAAAACTCGCCCGACATGCCGTTGAAATGGACAAAATCAATTCCGCTCTGTTCGGCGACATCAACGAAAATTTCTCCGCCGGAAGATTGAACTTGTGGAGAACCAGCCTGCTCCGATTTGGCGCAACCAGCCAGCCAAACGCCAACCAGCAGGATCAACGATAGAAATAATTGCTTCATGATTGAGTGAGGTGCTTTGGAGAGATTCATAACCCGACACAACTGAAATCCGCCGACGGGTAATGCCGAGCCAACGCCGCAATGCGCGCTTTCTGGCTGGCCGATAGCAATTCGCCACGCCCGGCAACGCCTTTGTTAAATCGGTTGCGGCGTGTGTCACCTTCGGTCGTCGCGACGACGTGTTCGATGGTCGCGCGGTCGGCACTTAGCCCGTAAAGCTTCAACAACCGTTCCGCCGTTCCGGCTTTGTCGCGGATCATGTCTTCGTATCGCAGCCAATGCACTTCCAATCGCCTGTCGGCTTCGGCGCGTTGCCACGAAGAAATGAACTGGAAATACCACGGCAGCACATTGTCAATAATCAGGTCGGTTTGCTGTTCTTCGGTGGAATTGTCGAAATCCTTGCGGCTGTAATACGTCGTTTCCACAAAGCCCGTCCGGTAAAAATCGCGCAAGCTGATCGTCGTGTCGTAAATGTTTCGCACCAGCACGACGGGACGAATGCCGAAGGCTTGCATGACCTGGATATTTGCTTCAGAAGCCCGACAGTGTTGTTGCGTGACGGTGTTCGTTTTGCCGAATTTCACCCAGATCGGCAGATCGAGTTCGTGTTCGTTTTGCAGCGCCGCAAACACCGAAAAGATCGGGCGAAATTTGGTCAGTGCGACCATCACGTTTTTCAAAAAAGTCGAACCGCTTTTCGGCGCACAGGCGATGAAGATGTGTTTGCCCAACTCTTCCGAGCGATATGCGGTCGTATAATCGCTGAGCCTGGCAGGTTCTTTGGTATACGCCAGCGCGTTCGCCAGACTGACGTAATATGTCGGGCAAGGTTCGATGGAAATCGCTTTTCTCAGCAACGGCAGCGAAATCGCGTATTGGGTGTTGCGATTGAAAATCAGCGCGATGTTATGAAAAACATCGGCGAAATGACCGCGCATTTCTTTGTCCTGCAACCAATTGCCGCGCAATTCCAGTGACATGGCTTCCTGCGCCAGTTGACTGGTGACGGCGACATCGGCGCGATCCCGCACCAATTTATCAATGCGACGTTTGTACGCCGTGGCCAGGTTTTGCACGATGGCATCATATCCCGGCAATCGCGGTTGCGCTTTTTGCAGCAACTGTTTGAACAGGATCAACGCTGTTTCGGTGTCGCCCTGATTCAACTTGGCCGTGGCGATTTCGAAATCGTTTCGAATCTGCATGGCCAACCCTTGATCCTGCCGAGCGGCAAAATGCGGTTGTTTTCCTCTCCCCATAACGTCACTTCCTAAAAAAAGCCTCGACACGTGGGCGCAAATTGGCGTCAATCGTCGCTTCGGTGGTTTCGGTAGGCAGGCCTTTCAACAGTCGCCAACGTTCAACGTGTTCGATGGCTTTGCCGGGCGCGATTTTTTGCAGCGGGCCAAGCGTTTCAACTTCCAGCATGTCCTTGTTCGTGAAAGTCTCGAAATTGCTGCCGCCATCGGGGTACGACTTCCCTTCCTGATAATCGAAGGCTTTGACGAACAACGTGCCGTTGTTCAAATACCCGACCCAGCCCATCTTGTGCGCCAGGCCAAGTTTGGTTGGCTTCCTCGCCGCTTTGTCTTGTCGCAGCGTGATGTAGCGTGTTCCGAACCGCCAACGCGGATCGGCCAGATCGGTAAACGGCCAGACGATCAAAGTCTGGTTCGGCGCAAATCCGCGATAATCCGGTTTTTCGCCCGGCTCCAGCGAACCCGGATGCGCGATTTTTTCGGGCAACGGAATAATCGCCACGCCTCCCTGCGCCATGACGGTCAACACCCACGGAGCCAATTCCACAGCCTTCGCGCCTTTGTTGCGAAGCCTGTGCGTCAAAGTCACGCCAGTGCCTTCGGCGTCCAGCGCGACATCTATTTCTTTCTGAATGCCGGTAAGTTTTTCGATCGGTTGAATTAACCGAACTGCGGTTTCGCCAAGCTTTTCAAATTTGATGGGCGAATTGTCCAACACGTACGTTCGCACAGGGTCTTCCGGCGCATGCCATAACCGATGACCGCCGCGAATTTGCCAGGAATCTTCGCCAGATTTGCCCAACTGCTCTTCGTATTCCTTGAACACGTTCGTTTCGCCGACAAAGCCGTAGCGCATTACGCGCGGCCCAACATCCAGCGTCAGAATCAGATCAACCGTTCCATTGGTGAGTTGCAGATTGTTCTGCCAACCTTTGTAAGCGACATTTTGCATGGTGACTTTCGGGATTGCGTTGGCCAGGGTGGCGTTGGTCGAAGGCGAAAAATTCAAGGCAGCGGCAATGGCCAGCAAGACCAAAGCAATCAACCAGATCAGATGGCGTCGCCGCGAAGTGAAATGACAACGAAACGTGTTTTGCACAGACGTCCTCTCAAAAAACGTGGGGGCGCGTTCCAATCGCCCCGCCCGGTTTAGTCGGATTCAGGTCGCGGACGAACTCGTGCATCCGAATTGCCCGCCTCCGGATTCGGTGGCGTAACGGGAACCGGCGTTGGGCTGGGTTCGGGTTTCGGAGTCGCGTCAGCAGCTATTTTGGCTTCTTCATATTTTTGCTGCGCTTGCAGCGCGTTCTGTTTTGCCGTCGCCGAATCGCCATTTTTCAAAGCTGTTTCCGCCAGACGGCGCAGGTTTTCTGCTTCCTGCCACACTCCCGTTGCGTATTGCGGAGCCTGGGCGGCATTGGCCGCGTCACGGGCTTTTTTCATTTCGTCAAAAAATTGCTGTGCATCTTTGCGTTCGGTTTCTTTCAATGCCAATTCGTCGCCGACACCCAGCACTCGGCGGTACAGAGGTTCGGCCTCTTTGAACTTGCCCTGATTGAAGGCGATTTCAGCATCGCGCCAAGCGGAATCGGCCTCGATGACCTTGGCGGCAAAAACGGGTTTGTTGCCGTAACTCCGGCGAATCGTTTTCAGCGCGCTTTCAGCCTGAGTTCGGGTGATCCGTGTTTCTTCTTCGGAGCCATAGAGCTTTTCATGAATCAAATGCCAGGCGGGCTTGGCCAGAAACAGCACAGCCGCCAGCAGAGCAAGGGCAATCGCAATGTTGCGGATCGTGTTGGTCGAAACTTTGTGTTCGGGTTGTTGAGGGGTCATGGTTGGCCTTGGGGTAACTTTGGTCGTGTACGACGGTGACGAATTGACCGCGGCAGTCTGCGTCAACGGCCTGGAACTGGTCGGCGCGGACTGGTTGGCGGAATTGAAATTTGGCGCAGGAGGCGCAGGCGGCAGTTGCGATGTCGTCACAGCTCGCGTTGGAGCCGAAGCCATTTCTGCCGCCGAAGCAAACACTTCCAGCCGCACACTCTGCGGGAGATTCGGATGCTGGCGAATCTCTTTGACGGCGTTGAGCAAATGACTGACGGCGCGTTTGATTTCGGCGTCGGTCACGTCTGAAGCTTTGGCATGGACGATGTTGTTTCGCACGCCAATGCCAAAAAAGACATCCGGCGGATTGGCAAACAAAGCGCGATTGGCATCCACACGTTCGCCGACCGTCGCTGGTTTGCCCTCTTTGCCAAGCTGGTTCGGATTGACAAAATTCAACAGGAATTCCAGCAATGACACCAGTTGAATGACCTGCGAAACAGGGTTTTTCTCCTGTTCAATTTGCGTAACCGAATAAACTCCCGGGGGAAGCATTCCTCACCTCTCGAATTTGTTGCCAATGCGATTTGGTTGGCCGGACAATGGCCGCATGCACGATACTGACCGGCTGGGAATTCGTCAATTCCACCCTGTCAGACAAGATCAAATCGGACAGGAATCATTCTTTACCGTGCCAAAACTTCTATTCAGCCAAAAATTTGTAACCATACGGGGCATTCTCCCGACTTAGAGTATGCGGAAACTTGATTTTGCTTTTTCCGCAACCTGACTTGGTAATCCCGAACGGGATCAACCGCCGGCTGAATTGGAAAATCAGGCTTGATGATTCGAATGGCTGAAAAATTTGAACCTGAGGTGGTCAGGACGTCTCAACCGCAGGTTCGAGAAAGAACAGATGATGAATTAGTCGCCGCTGCTCGCACTGGCGATGAAGCCGCGTTTACCCAATTGTTCAAACGGCACAACAGTCTGGTGTCCCGGTTGGGGTACAGGTTCTTTTCCCGACGCGAACAAGTCGAGGAAATCATACAGGAAGCGTTTGTGAAGGCGTATCTGGCACTGGATAGTTATCAGGGAGGTCACGAAAAATCGTTTGTTTCCTGGCTGGCTCGGATCACAGTGCATGCCTGTTACGACGAATTGAGACGAATCAAAAAGCGCAGTGAGAGCCGCTTGGGCGATTTAAGCCAGGAGGAGGAGGAGTTTTTGACCGAGCGGTTGCGCGACTTGAGCGCGGGCAGCAATGTCGAAGGTGCGACAATTTCCCGCGATCTGGCTGGAAAGCTTCTTGCTAGGTTAAAACCAGAAGATCGAGTGGTCTTGACGCTGCTCAAACAGGAAGAACTTTCCATTGCCGAAATTGCCGAATTGACTGGATGGACATCCGCTAAAGTGAAAATGCGGTCACACCGCGCCCAGCAAGGTTTGAGGCGTGTGCTGAGAAAGTTTGTGTGAATCGCACTGGATCGAACGATAGGAGTGAATTTATGTGGAACAAGAGAAACACCCACATTGACGATGAAAAACTGGATAGGTTGAGCGATGAATTGTTTCGCGCGTTGGAAGCCAGCGAAAGCGAAATTGACAACGCCGCCGAATCCCCGTTTCTGTTCCGCCGCATTCGTGCGCGGATTGAATCGGAACAACGACGTCTGGCCGAGGAAACCAATCCCTGGCTGGCATTGATGACACAATTTCGACAGGCGATTCCTGTCTTTGCCCTGTTGGCAGTGGTCGCGCTGGCCTCTTCGCTGTATTTGCATACCAACGAAACCAATAAGAGCGCCCCGGAAAATCCCGCTCTGATTGCCGGTTTGCCGTTGTTTTTGCAGGACGATCAGGACGCTTTGGATGCTTCGCTGGTCGGCTGGCAATCCAATAATCGTTCGGGGCAACCTAAGGAGTAAGCATCATGGACGTAGCAGGTAAGGCAAAAACTCAGGCTTGGGTGCTGATGCTGGTCGTCTTTTTATTGGGAGGCGTCACCGGCGGGGCGGTGGATCGGTTTTTCTTCTTGAAAGGGCAAAGCTCGCCTCAACACGCTCGTGGCGAGCGAGGCCCCGGAAGAATGCTCGAGTTTTTGAAACGCGAACTGAACTTGACGGAAGAACAAACCACCGGCGTCAAAAACGTTTTTGAACAAATGCGGAAAGAATTTCCGCCCAGCCGGTTCAATGACTGCCCGGGCATGAAAGAATCGCGCGAGAAATCTCGGACACTCATTCGGGAAATTCTGACGCCGGAACAACAGAAAAAATATGACGAAATGAACGCCAAGCGCGATGCGGAAATGCAACGCCG
>JAEUQP010000358.1 GCA_016789645.1 Acidobacteriota bacterium
GTTCGGCGAATTTGGCTGGTCGGGAATTGCGCGCGGAGCCGCCAGCATCTTTTTCGCCTTCATCGGGTTTGACGCGGTTTCGACCGCTGCGCAGGAAGCTCGCAATCCGCAACGCGACATGCCGATTGGCATTCTGGGATCGCTGGCGATTTGCACTGTGTTGTACATCGCCGTCAGCGGGTTGTTGACCGGCGTTGTGCATTATTCGCAATTGAACGTCGCCGCTCCGGTGGCGTTAGGAATTGACGCTACCGGTGCGAAATGGGGCAGTTTGCTGGTCAAATTGGGAGCGATTGCGGGAACGGCCACGGTGATGTTGATGACCTTGATGGGACAGTCGCGCATCTTTTTTGTGATGTCACGGGACGGTATGTTGCCGCAATGGGCTGGCGCAATTCATCCGCGATTTCGCACGCCGTGGATTTCCTCCATCGTCGTTGGGCTGATGATTGCAGTATTTGCCGGATTGTTGCCGATCAGCATTTTGGGCGATCTGGTCAACATCGGAACGCTCTTCGCGTTCATCATCGTCTGCATCGGCGTCTGGATTCTGCGCCAGAAACGGCCCGACCTGCCCCGCCCGTTCAAAACGCCGTGGGTTCCGGTCGTGCCTGCGTTGGGCGTTGTCGTGTCGTTTTTGCTGATGGCAATGCTGCCGTGGGATACGTGGTTACGATTGTTTGCGTGGCTCGCGCTGGGGTTGGTGATTTACTTCGTTTACAGCCGCCGCAGAAGCCGGTTACGCGCGGAAACCGGTTGAGGGAATGAATCAGATTTCCAGCACGACCGGAATAATCATCGGACGGCGCCCCGTTTCGCGCTGGATATGGCGTTTCAATTCCAGCCGGATTTTTTCCTTGATGACCGCCCAATCAGTGCGTTCCTGATGGCTGGCGTTGGCAACGGTTTCAGCGACGATGATGCGAGCTTTTGCCAGAAATTCTCCGCCCTCGTCGCTGATGGCCAATCCGCGCTGAATGACTTCGGGGACGGATTCCAATTCGCCGGAGGTTTTGTTGATGGCCACAATCGGCAACACAATGCCGTCATACGCCAGATGTTTGCGGTCGCGCAGCACCAATTCGTCAATGCGCCCGGAACCGGAATCATCGATCAATGTGCGCCCGACAGTGATTTTTTCGGCAATTTCAAAACTGCTTTCACCCAGTGCGATCACATCGCCGCTTTCGGCCAGCACGATCTGGCTGCGCGGAACGCCCCAACTGCGGGCGGCTTCGGCGTGGCGATACAACTGGCGCGTTTCGCCGTGAATCGGGATCAGGAATTTGGGCCGCACGGCGTCGTACATGATTTTCAAATCTTCCTGGCGTCCGTGGCCGGACACGTGAATGCGCGCAATGCTGGAATCAATCACGCGGGCGTCTTTTTTGAACAGATGGTTCATCATCCGCGAAATTGTCTTTTCGTTACCGGGAATTTGCCGCGCTGAAATGACCACCGTGTCGTTTTTGATGACGCTGGCGTCTTTGTGTTGATCCACGGACATGCGCGCCAGCGCAGACATCGGTTCGCCCTGGCTGCCGGTGACCAACAGACAAACTTCATCAGCGGACATTCGCTTGGCCTGATTCGGACTGACCAGTACGCCGTCATCTACATCCAGATAACCGTATTTCATCGCCACTTCGACGTTGCGAATCATGCTGCGGCCGACCAACGCCACGGCACGATTGGTTTCTGCCGCCAGATCGAACACGATTTGCAGCCGGTGAATGCTGGTCGAAAAACACGACACAATCAGACGGCCTTTGGCTTCGCTGAAAATTTTCTCGAAGGCCGGAATGACAGTTTTTTCCGATCCGGTGCGCCCTTCGCGTTCGACGTTGGTCGAATCCGCCAACAGCGCCAGCACTCCTTTGTCGCCAAGCTCGTTCAACCGTTTCAGGTCAATGGCCTCGCCCATCACCGGCGTCAGATCAACTTTGAAATCTCCCGTGTGAACAATCACGCCGACCGGCGTGGTAATCGCCAACGCCACACAATCCACCAGCGAATGCGATACGCGCACAAATTCAATTTCGAAATGTCCGAGCTTGAACGGTTGTTTGGGGTTGATGGTGTGCGTTTGGGTTTTGTCTATCAGTCCGAATTCCTGCAACTTGCCTTCGATCAAGCCGAGCGTGAATTCGGTGCCGTAAATCGGCACGTTGGCGATTTGCAATACGAACGGCAACGCGCCGACGTGATCTTCGTGAGCGTGCGTCAGCACGATGGCAGTCAGTTCGTCACGGTGTTCTTCGATGTAGCTGAGATCGGGAATGGCGATGTCCACGCCAAGCAGGTCTTCGTCCGGAAACATCATGCCGCAATCCACAACGATCATCTGGTCTTCGTATCGAAAGACCGTCATGTTCATTCCGAATTGCCCTAAACCGCCGAGTGGAGTGATTTGAAGTTTGCTTTCCATTTGTCAATTTCGCTTTCTGTTAATGAAGGCGGAGTATAGCCGAGCGCAGCAACAGAACCTAGACAGGATTCACACGATTCAACAGGATAAAACGACAAACTTCTTCACCCTGCTGAATCTTGAAAATTCTGCCTGCAAGCCATGATGGTATTCGTCAACCGCGCCAGCTCGGCAATTGTCAAAGTTTCCGCCCGTCGTTGCGGATCAAGTTCCGCCGCTGCAAGAGCAGGTTTGATCTGATCGGCGGATGAAAGTCCCAACCGGGTCCATCCTGCACGCAGATTGTTGTGAATGGTCTTTCTTCGTTGCGCGAACAGAGTTTTCGTTAATTCCACAAACAGAGCTTCCTCGCCAACCTGTGCCGCTGGTTCCGGGCGAAGTTTCAACCGGACGATGCTGGAAACGACTTTTGGCACAGGGCGAAACGCGCTGGGCGGCACATCGAACAGATGTTCGGCTTCGCAATAAAACTGCACCAGCACGGAAAGGTAGCCGTATTCTTTGCCGCCCGGCGTGGCGGTGATGCGCTCGACGACTTCGCGTTGCAACATCAGAGTCATTTCGGTGATGCAGCGGCGATGTTCGATCAACCGCTGCAAAATCGGCGTGGAAATGTTGTACGGCAAATTGGCGACAACGCGCGCAGTCGCGGCGGGCGCGATGACCTGGCAGAAATCCACTTTCAGCGCGTCGGCTTCGATCAACCGGAAGTTTTGGCGAGTGGCAAAGCTGCTGGTCAACGGCAAAATCAGATCGTGATCCACTTCGATGGCCACAACCTGCGCGCCACTTTCCACCAGCAATTCAGTCAACGCTCCGTGCCCCGGCCCGATTTCCAGAATCGTTTCGTCCGCCTTCGGCCTGACCGAAGCGGCAATGCGGTCACAGTATTGTGATTTGACCAGAAAGTTTTGCCCAAATCTTCGTTTGGCATGCATAGTTCAATTTGCCTTGGGATAACCTGTCACTTCCAAATCGTCGTCGAGTTGTCGAACGACCAAATTCTCCAATTCGACCACATCGCTTAGCCGCGCAAAGCCTTCGCCGCCGATGGCGGAAACGGCTTCGCGCCCGCCGATAATTTTCGGCGCAATGAAAAACGTCGCTTTATCAATCAACCGTTGTTCGATGAACGACGAGGCAACGGTCGCTCCGCCTTCGACAATCAAACTGGTGATTTGCAGTTCCGCCAAGGCCACAAGCACCTGAGTCAGATTCAAATTGCCCGACTCGCAATCCACGCCAATGACCGTCGCTCCGCGTTCGGTGAGTGCCTTGCTTCGCTGAACCGGCAATGCTTCCTGAGCCGTAAAAATCGTCAGCGGAACTTCGCTTGCCGATTGCACCAACTGCGAATTCAACGGTGTACGCAATTCGGCGTCGAGCACGATTCTGATCAAAGGCTTTCGGCGCGGTTGGTTGGTTCGATCCGTCAGCAATGGATCATCCGCCAGCACGGTTCCAATGCCGACCAGGATGGCATCGTATTCGCGGCGCAACGATTGCGAAGCGGATCGCGCCGTTTCGCCGGTAATCCATTTCGATTCGCCCGTGCGCGTGGCGATGCGGCCATCCAGCGAGCAGGCGGTTTTCAAATGCACAAACGGCAAACCTGTTGTGACGACCTTGGAATACTTTTCGTTCAACTGGCGCGCTTCGCGTTGCATCACACCGACAACGACTTCGATGCCAGCGTCGCGCAATTGCTCGAACCCGATTCCATTGACGCGCGGGTTCGGGTCTACCATCGAAGCCACCACGCGCTTCACCCCCGCTTCGATCAAGGCTCCGGCACAAGGCGGCGTCCGTTTGCCTCCGCCCTGATGCGCGCAAGGTTCCAGGTTGACATACACCGTAGCGCCGCGCGCCTGTTCGCCCGCTTCTTCCAGCGCCCAAGCCTCGGCGTGCTTCAGTTCGTTGTATCGGTGAAATCCGCGTCCAACGATTTCGCCGCCGTTGACCACCACGCAACCAACCAGCGGATTCGGACTGACCAGTCCAATGCCTTGCGCGGCCAATTCAAGCGTTTGTTGAATGAATTCCTGATCCTTCATCGAAAAATCAAAAGGCAAA
>JAEUQP010000367.1 GCA_016789645.1 Acidobacteriota bacterium
TTTGCCTTTCGGGGTTTGCAGCTTGGCTTTGATGGCAGGCGCAGAAGCCTTGCTGACGTTGGCCTTCAGTCCCAAGGTGTTCATCATCGCGCGAATCTGGTCGGCTTCAGGATGTTCAAATTCCAGCGCAAGCAGCCTGCAGCCAGAGGGCGAATCCTCCGAAGGGTGAGGAGAATCCTTGTTCCATTGAATGAAAAACGGCACGACATTGAAATAGATCAAATCCTTGTCCGCTTCGCGTGCCACGCTCAGCGAACGCCATTTCAATAGTTTGCCATCGGGTCGGGCGCGCGAACCATCCATCGGTCCCATCATCAGCAACTTTGCGGCGGTGGCCTGTTTTGCCAGCGCCTCGATCTCAGTCGTCGCCGACGCCCACAGCACCAACCTGGGCGTGGTCAGTTTCAATAACTCTGCCGCGCGAGCGTGACCAGCCTGAAGAGGATCGGGCGCGAGAATTTCCAGATACTGTTTGCTCCCAAAGGAAAGCAACGCGTTTTGAGTTCCACGATTGGGATGTTTCCCGCCAACTACGGCTCGCACGCCGGTTTTCTGCTCCACCCAGTCAATTCCCCGCTGCAAATCATCAACGGCCAGAACCAGATGATCTACGGCGTCTTTTGCTTCCCGAAGTTTCATCGGCTGTCCTGACAAAGAATCGGTGAACAATGAAGCGAAAAGCGCCGCATTGCTCGCGTGCAGAAAACCCCTGCGCGAAAATAAAAGTTCGCTCTTCATACTTGCTCCTTGAGATGTCATTGGTTGCGGGCAAAACAATAATTGATCCAAGCAGAAGTTTCCACTTGCTTATGAAGAAGCCGAATGTCACAGTCTTCATTGCTCAACGCATCTTCTTACTTGGGCCACTTGGACGGCTCACAACTCACTGAATTATTATGCGTGTCGTGACGTCACCCCTGAAACAATTCTTGTTCCAGTCCGGATTTCATTCCGGTCTGGTGGTGATTTGCCTGCTTGCCGCAACTCTGCAATCCCAAGCCGACAATGCACGCAAAAATCAGGGCGAGGTCACGTTAGCACCGTCCTATTCGATCAAATTGGACCTGGATTACCGCGAGGCCAAATTCACCGGCACGGAAAAAGTCAAAATTCAGAACTCGTCGCGCGACGAAATTGATCAGATCAATTTTCACCTGTACCCGAATGCAGGCTTGTTAGATGAAGACACGCCATGTCTGAGCGTGCATCGAATCACATTAGATGGCCGCGAGCTTCGCTTCACCCCGCGCCCTCGTCAGACACTGTTGAAAGCAGAGCTTCCATTCAAATTTCAGCCTGGCCAAAGCCTGGAACTGAAACTGGAATTTTCCGGACGCTTGCCGCGAATTCAGCGCGAAGAAGCCAGTTTGCTCGCTCATTTCCTGCAAGAGGTCAACGACGCCGTCAGCGAAGAGCGCACTTTGCGCGATGCTCGCGACATTTTCTTTGCCGCAGAAGAAGCGATGCTGCTTGGGTATTTTTATCCGGTAGTCGCCGTACGGACTTCGCAATTATCTGAACAGTCGTTGGTAGCGGGCGTCGGCGGAGTCATTTTCAGCGATGCTGCCGATTACGAAGTCAGCGTCACCACCGATGCAGTGGCCACCGTCATTGGTTCCGGCACAGCCACCGAAGTAAAAGACTTTCCCGCCACAACTGATTCATCAAGACCACGCAAGCTCCATGTGTTCAAAGGCGAAAAACTCAGAGGCTTTGGGCTGGCAATAGTCGAACGGGTCAAAAGCATTGAGCGGCAGGTTCGCAATACACGAGTCGTTTCCTATTTCCGTGAAGGCGACGACCGATTGGGCAAACGCGCGCTGAATATCGTGGCCGACGCGGTCGAAGTTTATTCGCAAGCTTTTGGTGCATATCCTTATCCGCAATTACAAATTGTCGAATTGCCGTTGCCCGCCGGAAACAGCGGGGCTGATTTGCCTTCGCTGATTGCCATGGCTCAGGCGTATTACATTGATTTCGATACGACCAAAGCCGCGCGACTGCCCAGCGTCCTCAGTGAACAGGCTGACATCATCAAGACATCGTTTGAGTTTTCCATTGCCAATGGCGTCGCGCGTCAGTGGTGGGGAGGCGTTGTAGGCAGCGATCCGGAACGCACGCCGTTCCTAAGTGAAGGACTGGCCAGTTATTCGGCGGTTTATTACCACGAAGCAGCTTACGGCAAACCGCTCGGCGAGATTGTCTTGAAACAGCAATTGCAGGGAACCTATCAAGCCTACCGCATGCTTGGCGGCGTTGATCTGGAAGCCGACAAACCGGCAAAAGATTTTCGCAACCCGCTGCAATTCACCGCCATCGTTCAGGCCAAAAGCGCGTTGCTGTTCGCCGCGCTTCGCACGGAACTCGGCGATCAAAAATTCTTTGAAGCCTTGAAGGCTTATTTTACGACCAACCGGTTCCGCATTGTGACTGTGGATCAATTGCGAGGCGCGTTTTTGAATGTTGCGGACGACCAACGCACTGTGCGATTGCTCTTCCAACGGTGGTTGAAGGAAAAACGCGGCGACGAAGACATCGGCGCGCCTGACCTGACATTGATGGCTCCGTCGGTCTCAAAGATTCGCGCGCTCGGTCGCGTTTTTGTGAAGATCGGTAAGACGGCAGCCCGGCCTTTTTAACCTGGCGGCCAAGCCATAGGACGACCACCCATTACGTGCAAGTGCAGGTGAAACACCGATTGCCCTGCGTCACTGCCTGAATTGGCGACGATGCGAAATCCGCTTTCCGCAATTCCCTCTTGCGAAGCGATCTTTCCGGCAACGATCAACAAATGTCCCAACATCGCGTGATCGTCCGAGCCGGTTTCTTTCAGCGAAACGACATGCCGTTTGGGAATCAGCAAGACGTGAACCGGCGCTTGCGGATTGATGTCGCGAAACGCAAAGGAATGCTCGTCTTCAAAAACTTTGGTCGCGGGAATTTGCCCGCTGACGATTCGACAAAAGAGACAGTTGCTGTCTGACATTCTTTCTCCTGTTCAGGTGTTGTGGGATAAACTGAGCGCGGCACATTGGCCACTCAAATACTAGCACACAGGATTTTTGCCGTAAGAGGGATTTTGATGTTCAGTTTTCTAAAGTTCACGTTTGTCATTCTTCTGGTGTTCACGGCTGCTTGTGACATCAGCCAGGCCAATAACTCCGGCATTCAACAACCGCAAACGACCGTGCCTTTCCGAGTCCAGAATTTCAACTACGAAGTCATCAATACCTATCCGCATGATCCGGCAGCCTTCACACAGGGGCTGGTGTATCACCAGGGCTTCCTGTACGAAAGCACCGGGTTGAATGGCAGGTCGTCGTTGCGGCGGGTGGAGTTGACGACCGGACAAGTGCTGAAAAACGTGGCTGTGGATTCGATTCATTTCGCTGAAGGTCTGGCGCTGTTCAACAATCGCCTCTATCAATTGACCTGGCAAACGCAAACAGCGTTTGTTTACGATTTGGACTCTTTCGCACCACTCAAAACCTTTGGCTATTCCGGTGAAGGCTGGGGGCTGACCACCAATGGCCAGTCACTGATGATGAGCAACGGCAGCAACCAGATTCGCTTTCTCGATCCTGAAACCTTCCAGATTCAACGCACGATCAGCGTCACGGACAACGACCGCCCGGTCAATATGCTCAACGAACTGGAGTTCATCAAAGGCGAAATTTTCGCCAACATCTGGCTGGCCGACCGTATCGCGCGCATTGACCCCGCTTCGGGACGCGTGACCGGCTGGATCAATCTGGCCGGATTGTTGTCCTCAGAAGAACGAAATCGCGCCGACGTGCTCAACGGTATTGCGTATGACGAAACCGGCGACCGATTGTTCATCACTGGCAAACTCTGGCCAAAACTCTTTCAAATCAAACTGGTTACCCGGCGCGATCCCGTCAGTCGCTGACCTCGAAACCGAGTCTTGTTCCAACGCGCGAGATTTTCTCGCGCGTTTTGCATTTTTGCCGAGACTTCGTGGAACTTTTCCCTGCTCAAACCTGAAATACGGGTGATCACGAACTTGAACTGCTTTTCAGAAGTGAAACCGTAATGCATTCCAACGTTAGCGACGACGAATTGCTGAACCTGATCCGCGCAGGCGACGAATCCGCCTTTGTTGCGCTTTATCGTCGCAAACAATCTTTGATTTATCGGTTTGCGTTGCGGATGAGCGGTTCGGAATCCATCGCGGAAGATGTAACGCAAGAAGTCTTTTTGCACTTGATGCGCGGCAGCGGTCATTTCGATGCGACGCGCGGTTCTTTTCAAGCTTATTTGTTCGGCATTGCTCGCAATCAGGTGTTGCGACGGCTCGAACGCGACCGAACATTTCGGTTGATCAGTCTGGACGGAAACGGCAAAGACCACCAAGCTGAAACTGATGCGCCCTTGTCTGAAACCTTAACTGCCGCCGGAGACTTGCTTGGCGATTTGACGCGGCGAGAAACCATCGAATCCGTTCGCCAAGCTGTGCTGGCGCTTCCCCCGCATTATCGCGAAGTGGTGGTGTTATGCGATTTGCACGAAATGAGTTATCAGGAAGCCGCAGAAGTTTTGAATTGCGCGCTCGGAACGGTTCGTTCCCGGTTGCATAGAGCACGCGCCATTCTGGTCGAACGGCTGCAATCGCTGCAAACGAATCAATCCAGTCCGTCGACAACGGAAACCATAAAAGTCTTCTCCGAACGCTTCATACGAAGCCTGTGAAATGAGCATGAATTGTCAGGAATTTGATCAAATCTTCCACGAAGTGGCGCATTCCCAACCGATGGATGCCAGGCAACACGAACTCGCCTTGGCTCATTCGGCGGTTTGCCCGAGTTGCGCTGCGCGATTGGCAAACGCGCATTCATTGGCTAAGGGTTTGGCTGCGTTGGCCACAGCGACCGAAATCCATTCCGCTCCGTCACGCGTCGAAGATGCGTTGCTGGCTGCGTTTCGTCAGCAAACCATCCCCACAGGCTTGCCCGAAAAATCCAATGTTGTGGCGTTTCCAGTTCGGCAAAGCCGCGTTTCGCTCTGGGCATTGGCAGCAGCGGCAGTTCTGCTGATTGTGTTTGGAATCGTCGCGGTTTCGCAGTGGAAAAAAGCTCCCGCGAATTCCCCAACGCGAGAACTGGCAATCGTTCCAAATCCGTCTCCCAAACCCGAAAACATTCAACCCGCCGGAACTCAATCCGAACTGGTTGTCGCGACCGCCAATCAATCGCCGAAACCTGTGACCTTTAGAAAGACGATCAAGGCCTCTGCACAATTGGATGATGGTTTTCTGGTTTCTTCCAGCTTGGGGGAATTTACTCCTTTGGTTCATTCGCCCAACGCGCAACAAGAAATTGCGACGGATTTTTTGCCGCTGACCTATGACGCCTCAGATCAGGCGATGGAAAGCGGGCAGGTCATACGAGTTCAAATTCCGCGCACGGCGCTGGCGTCGTTCGGATTACCGATCATCCCTGAACGGGCACACGAAACCATTAAAGCCGATCTGTTACTGGCCGATGATGGTTCAGCGCGAGCCATACGATTTATTCGCTAAATATCAGTTACCACACCAGTGCTGTGACTCGTAAAAGCTCTGATTCCCCTCGCTCATACTGGTCGCAGCACTGGTTCGACTTACTCAAACCCAAGGAGAGAACGTTATGAAACTTCGCAAGAAGGCATTTGTCAG
>JAEUQP010000453.1 GCA_016789645.1 Acidobacteriota bacterium
ACGGACATCATGCCGTATGTCGAAAAGAACTATCGCGTGCTGACCGATCGCAGCAACCGCGCGATTGCGGGGCTTTCGATGGGCGGCAATCACACGTTGAACATCGCGTTGCCGCATCTGGAAAAATTCGCCTACGTCGGCGTGTACAGTTCCGGATTGCTCAGCGCCTTTATGCGCGCGACGACGCCCGGCGCTCCGCGTCCCGCAGCGGACGCCATTCCGGCGATCACGCCAGCGGGAGAAGCCTGGCTCAAACAGCATCAAGCCAAGCTCGACGATCCGAACCTGAAAAAAGGCTTGAAGCTGCTCTGGTTCGCCACCGGCAAGGAAGACTTCCTGCTGGGAATGACCAAAGGCACGCTCGACCTGTTGAAAAAACATGGCTTCAATCCGGTTTACGAAGAAACGCCTGGCGGTCACACCTGGATCAACTGGCGGAATTACTTGACCGACTTCGCGCCGAAGCTCTTCAAATAAATTCCGCGTTTCAAGGGATTGAGAGGATTCATGAGCGCCAGAAAGCCAATGCCGATCGCCGTGCTGACCGCGTGGTTGTTGTGTGTGTTCGTCACAACGACAACCGCGCAGCCTTTGTCGCCAAATCACGTGGATGATTTCGCAGGCAAGCCGCGGTTGGTGGTATTGACCGATATGGGCAACGAACCGGACGACCAGGCGCACGGCGTTCCAACATGAATTCGCCGCGCGTATGGATTGGACAATCAAACCTTTTGCCGAGGCCAATCACAATCCGCAACTAACCGTGAACGGCCAGAACGGCACTGCGCCAATCCTGTTGGATGTCGAAGTCGGCAAACCTATCACGCTCGACGCCAGCGCCAGCCGCGATCCTGACGGCCACAAACTTAGCTTTCGCTGGTTTTATTACGAAGAAGCCGGGTTTGTCGGAGGAAGAGATTCCAATAATGCCCGCAACAGCCACATTTATTACGACCTGGGTTTGGTGTTGGATGAAACAGGACGCGCGGTCGAAGCGGAAGATGCCCTAAAGCAGGCCGTGGAGTGTACGCCGCGAGACGCAGCGTTGCTGCGAACGCTCCCCCTTCGGCTTGAGAAGAATCGGAAGCCTGCGGACGCGCGAACCGTCCTGCAACAGCTTCTCAGCATCGAGCCAGACGATGCGAATGCCAAACAGGATTTGCGACGATTAGCCGCCGCCGCAACGTTTGGAAAAGAGCGGGAGAAGGCAAAACTGGCGGCGAATTAACCGAGGTGCAAAGAACACAATGGCAAAAGTGATTGGCGTTTATGACAGTTCGGATTTGGCGCAGGAAGCAATCGCGCGGCTCAGCCTGGCTGGGATTGATGCTGCCCGTCTCTCGATCATCGGTAGTGGCGATGCGCGGCAAAGCTCCCATTGGAAGAAATCCTTGTTATGGGGCGGCGCGGCGGGCGCGCTGATCTCGCTGTTGCTGCCTGGAGGAGGCCATCTGCTGCTGGCGGGGCATCTGGCGCGTTCCATCGCCATGCATGCGCTGGGCGTGACGGCCAAAGCCGCAGTGGCCGGGGCAGCGATGGGAGGCACGGCAGACCTGTTGCGGCGAGCCGGTCTCGATCGCCGCGCGGTCAAAGAAGCCGCGGAAGCCATCGCCGCCGGACGCTATGCGCTCGCGCTCGACAGCGACTGGGTGACAATGCAGCGCGCGCGGATGGCGCTCGCCTCCGGTCAGGAACAACCTGATTCTCGTCTGCTCGAACTGGTGCGCCGCTACGGGTATGAAACGCAATCCTTCCTGTCGCTTTACAGCGGGATGAAAGTCTGGTTTGCGGGCGAGCCGGAGGCGGCGGTCGTTTATCGCCAGGTCGGACGTGTGGCGGTCGTCGTCGCCGCGCCATTGGCCGCGCGTGAGCATCTGGCCGACATCACCAGCCGCTTCCTGGCGTATTGCGATGAACAAGACCTCGATTGCCTGATGCTCCCGATCGGACCGCAGTTTGCGGAAATCGCCCGCTCGTGCGGGATGGCGCTGCTGGGCGTCGGCGAATCAGGCTTTTTCAAATTGCCGGAATGGAAACCGGCGGGCGACCGCGCCAAGAAAGTTCGCGCCGGCGTCAATCAAGCGCGCAAGGCCGGCTTGCGCGTCGAACGATATGACCCACTGCAAAATCAGGATGCACGCGCGCGCGATGAAATCGAATCGCTCTGTCAGTCCTGGATCAACACGCGCGAGATTGATGCGCTCGGCTGGCTTCTTGAACTCGATCCGTTCAGCCTCTGTGAGCACAAACGCTATTTTCTGGCGCGTGACGCCGAAGGACGGTTGGAAGGCTTGCTGGCCTGTTCGCCGATTTACGCGCGGCGCGGCTGGTATCTAGAAGATTTGATTCGCCGCCCGGACGCCGAACGCGGCGTGAGCGAATTGCTGATTACCGAAGCGATCCATCACCTCACGGCGGAAGGCGCGGAGTTGGCAACGCTCGCCACTTCGCCGCTCGCGGGCATTGAGCCGGATAAATTGACCGGAACGTTCAAGCAACTGGCGCGGGCGCTGACGTTGATTTATGAACATCTCGACGCCTTCTACCACTTCAAGGCGCTGCACCGCTTCAAATCGAAATTCGCGCCGTCGTTTGTCGAGCCGGATTACGCCGCCATTTATCCGCCACGCATCAGACTGAGAATGATCTATGGGGTGATGGGCGCGTTCGATCCTGCCGGGTTCACGGGCGTGATGGCGTCAAAGTTACGCCGGTTGTGGCGCGAAACACTATCTTCCGGCAAACCTGACTAACGACCGCCCCTTGTATACTGTCCCTCGGCGTTGATCATTAAACATGGCTGTAAACGGCAGATACTGGCGGAGCAGGTCGGAATGTCGCTCGAATCTCTCATCATCAATTACGGGTATTGGCTGCTCTTCTTCGGCGTCATGCTGGAAGGCGAGACCTTTCTGGTCATTGGGGCTTTCCTGGCGCATCGCGGCTATCTGAGTTTGCCGCTGGTGATATTGACGGCGTTCATCAGCACCATTGCAATTGATCAGGTTTACTTCTGGTTGGGGCGGACGAAGGGCAGCCGTTTCCTCGCTACGCGCCCGACGTGGAAAGCCCGCGTGGACAAGGTCAATGCGAAACTTTCACGCTGGCAGATGGCGCTGGTTATCGGGTTTCGCTTTGTTTACGGACTGCGCTCGGTCACTCCCTTCGTGATCGGGATGAGTGACTTTTCCGCGCGACGCTTTCTGCTGCTCAATCTGGCAGGCGGAGCCGTTTGGGCTGTAATCATCGGGCTGCTGGGATACGCCTTCGGCCACGCGATGGAACTGGCGTTGGAAGATGTGCGCAAATACGAAGGGTGGATCATTCTCGGCACGTTTACGGCGGGCAGCATGATCGGGCTTTATCATTGGCTGAAACGTTACCAGCAATGATGGCCGGGGCTTGCTGCCTGAACAGTCGCGCCAGTGCATGCCAATTGCCATCTCAGTAAAAAAACATGGCGACTGCGGCAACAGTCATCACCAGCGCCGCCATTATGCCCAGCAAGTTGAGCCAGCGCCCGTTCACATGCTCACCCATCACGCGCTGATTGTTGCAGACGACCAGGATAATCACGATCAGCGGCGGCGCGAGCACTCCGTTCAGCACCGCCGACCAAAAGAGCATCTTGATCGCATTGACGCCAGAGTAATCCAGCAACACTCCTGCAATCATTGCCACGGCAATCACGGCATAAAACTTCGGCGCCAGGCGCGGTCGTTCATTCATGCCGCTGCGCCAGGCGAAGGCTTCGGCAACGGCATAAGCTGCTGAACCTGCCAGCACCGGCACGCCCAGCATTCCTGTGCCGATCACCCCTAGCGCAAACAAGGCATAAGCCGCCTCGCCCGCGAGCGGGCGCAAGGCTTCCGCAGCCTGCCGCGCAGTCTCAATTTCACGCTGGCCGTGGACATAAAGAGTCGCGCCCGTGGTCAGAATGATGAAGTAGAAAACCGTGACACAAATGGTCATGCCGGTGATGACATCAATCTGAACGGCACGCAATTCCTCGCGCGTCGCCCCCATCCGTTTGCCGACCGTATGTTTGCCTGCGGCTTTTTCTTCTTCCACCAGTTGCGCCGCCTGCCAGAAAAAGAGGTACGGAGAGATTGTCGTGCCGAGAATCGCGACGAGCGTCATCAGATATTTGCGGCTGAAACTGATGTGCGGCTGAAAGGTCGCTTTGAATACGTCCGGCCAGTGCGGATCCACAAGGAAGGCCGCGATGAAATAGGCGAACAACGCCAGGGTGATCCATTTGAAGATGTTCGCCATCGTGCGATAGGAGGTGAAAAAGAGCAGCGCGACAATCAACACCGCAAAGGGCAGATGGAACCAGAGCGAATTGATTCCGGTGAGCAGTTTCATCGCCTCGGCCATCCCGCCGAGATCCGCCGCGATGTTGACAGTGTTGGCAATCAGCAGCAGCGCGCAGGCCAGCCACAGCACACGCCGTGAATAATAGCGCCGCAGCACTGCTGCCAGACCACGCCCGGAAACCATCCCGATGCGCGCGCACATCAACTGCACCGCAGCCATCAGCGGCAGACTGAACCACGCCGTCCACAACATTCCATAACCGAACGCCGCACCGGCTGTCGCGTAGGTTGAAATGCCGGACGGGTCGTCGTCCGCTGCGCCCGTAATCAGCCCCGGACCAAGATTGTCAAAAAAGCGGCGCACCGGGCCGTGTTGCGCATGGTTTTGCGCGGCTGGTTGTTCTGCTGGGCCGGTGATTTCTATTTCATTTTGCTTCATCAAAACGATGCTCCCATCAATCGGAAATGAAAAAATTGACGGCGCGAACCGACTGACGGCTTGCCGTGCAGCTCTGCGACTCGGCGCTTTATTTTTTGAACAAGCGCGCCGCTTCGCGCAAGGTGGCGCGGAAAAAAGCAGCGCCCAGCGCGCTGATGAGCAACAACGAACCAAAGAGAATTACGGCATCCACGCTTTCGCGTCCCTCGCGCGCCCAATAGACATCCTGCAACCGCAGCCAGAGCGCGAATTCGTCCAGCGTGAGCGCCGCGCCCAGTCCATAAAATACTGCCGTGAGCCGCGAAGGCCAGCGCGACTGTTCTCCTTCAGCGCCCGTGCCGATTCTCATCAGCCAGAGATAGCCGATACCGAGCAGCAACAGAATCCCCCAGACCAGATGGTGCAGGTGAAAGCCTTCGATGTGAATATCGCGGAACGGCCCGCGTCCACGGTGAATCGAATGCGTAATGTAACGCACGACGGCAAAGGTCAGGTAAAAGCTCATTGACGACAGGAACAGACGCTCGCGTCGCGCGTCGTGAAAGTATTTTCTGTAAAGCGCGCGGGTTCGTTCATGCCTCAGCGCCGAAAGAAACAGCCAGTAGGTCAGCGGCGTAACCACGACGAGCAGCCAGAGCAGCATGAAATGATGCGATCTCATGATTCGTCTTCTTCCCCCCCCTCTTCGTTTGCACCCGTTTCGTCATCGGCTTCCTCGCCATTGCGTTCTTCTTCGTTCCCTTGCGCCAGTTGCGCGAACCAGCCGCCCGCCGCGATCAACTCATCGGGCGCGCCTTCTTCGATGACTTGTCCGGCGTCGAGAACAATGACGTGATCGGCGTCTTTCACCATCGAGTAGCGATGCGCGATCACCATCATCGTCGGCTTGTTGCGCAAATGGGCAAGCGCCTGTTTCACCTCCAGTTCCGTCGCATAATCCAGATTGGCCGTCGCTTCGTCCATCACCAGAATGCGAGGCTCGGAGGCGAGAATGCGCGCGATCTGCAAGCGTTGGCGTTCGCCGACTGACAACCCCATGCCGCGTTCACCGATCTCCGTATCGAGTCCTTCCGGCAAACGTTCGAGCGCCGCACCCAGCCCGGCGGCGAGCGCGGCGGCTTTCACCTCTTCATCGCTCGCCCAGAGGCATTTGTAGCGGATGTTGTCGGCCAACGTGCCACGAAAAATCGCGCCGTCGGCAGCCACAACGCCGATGGCCGCACGCACCGAAGACGGATCGAGTTCTGAAAGCGGCTGTCCGTCAATCAGGATTTCGCCTGATTGCGGTTTGTACAGCTTGAGCAGCAGATCGGCGGTCGTGGTCTTGCCCGCGCCGGACGTGCCGACGACAGCGGTGACTTTGCCGGGCGCCAGCGCGAACGACAATCCGCGCAACACTTCGCGCTCCGGCGTATAACCGAAATGCACGTCGCGGAATTCAACCCGACCCGCTCCCGGTTGGAGTTGCTTGCCGCTTTCTTCCTCGCTGCCGGTTTTCATCAGCCGTATCGCACGATTGAGCGAAGCGATATTCTGTTGCAGGTTCACGGCCATGCTGCTGAGCGAATCAATCGGATCGTAGAGGCGATCCAGATAGGCGACGAACATCACGACATCGCCGGGCGTCAACTGGCGTTCGAGCACCATCCAACCGCCGTAGGCGAAGACGGCGGCCTTGCTGAGATGGCTGAGCACGACCTGCAAAAATAGATACCGATTGCCGAGCCGCGCCCGCCGCATGTAGTTGGCGTAAGCGGCGTTGGATGTTTCCTGAAACCGTTTTTCTTCGCGCGGTTCCGCGCCCGACAGTTTGACGGTCTTGATCGCGGCAAGGCCGTCCTGTATGCGCGCCGAAACGTTCTCCCACATTTCATAATATTCTGACAGCCCCGATTCCAACCGTTTGGCCGATTGGCGCGCGATCCACAGATAAGGTGGCAGGATGACCAGCGCAATCAACGTCAATCGCCAGCTTTGCGTCAGCATAATCACGAAGACACCAATGAGGCGGATGGCTTCTGGCGCAATCTCCAGCGAAAACGCGGTGACAATCGGTGCGACTTGATCTGACTGGTCAATCTGTTTGGCGAGTCCGCCGCTGGCGCGCTTGCCGAAAAATTCCAGCGGTAACCGCAGGACGTGTCCGAAGGTCGAGCGAATCAGTTCTGCTTCGATGTGGCTGGCGAGTTTGGTACTCAGGTTGTCGGCGCGGAGCGAAAAGAAATACGCGCCGACCCCCGTCAGGAACAGCAACGCCACTGCCCAAAGCAATGTTCGGATGGTTTGTTTTGGCGTGCGCGGCGCAATGTAATCGGAGCGGTGCGGCTGCACGGTCTGTTCCAACCGTTTCACTTCGTGAATTTGCCGCCGCTTTTCGTGATTGCGCTTGCGGCGTTCCCGCTCTTCGTGCGACAGCCGGTGTTGGGGGGATGCCGATGGTCGCGCCGTCGTCGGGGACGGTGTCGTTGCAGGCGTGGGAACAGGTGTCGGCGATTGAGTCGGTTCCGAAGCAGCAGGGGCCGTCGTTATGGGAAGAGATGAATCATCGAGCAGGTCAGTATCCGATGGCGGTGGTTCGTTGAACTGGTCCACGAACAGTCCGGCGACATCATTGACAGCGGCGCGATAGATCAGCGGCTCGACCAGGTCGAGGCTCGTGGCCGTCAGCGCAAGCAAGGCGATAAGCAAAAACTGCCGACGGTACGGCAGGGCTAGATGAAAGAGTGTGCGCCAGGGGGCGGTTCCATTCTGCAAGCCTCAGCTCCTTTAGGTTTGGGGCTTTTTCTTGTAATCGTTTTGTCTCCGGTAATAAGCAGTTAAGCTGCAAGAGGAAGGGAATATTGCCCGCGAAGGTTCAGTGGCGCAAGGCACGTTACCTTCATCGCCGGAACAACCGCGAACAATGGACAATCAAGCGCGGCTGAGTTGGGCGAGTTGTTTGTTGATCTGCTCCAATTGCGCGAGCAATTGGGCGTGGTGCCGTTCGGCAAGGGGCGGCGTTTTAGGCTCGATAAAAAATACGCCGCCGGGTTCAAGCACACAGCGTTCGATCTCGTTCAGATTCTTGAAGCCCTGCCGGTGCGCGAGGGTCAACAATTCAGATTCGGCCAGGAGTTCTTTCGCCAACGCCTGCCGCTGAATATGCCCGTGTTCAATCAGCACGGTTGATGAACCTTCAACGATTTGATCCAGCCGGCGATGGCGAAATAGAAATCGCACAACCACGTAGTTGGTTGCCAGCAGCGTGAATGCGCCGATAAGCCCACCCGTCACAGAATTATCATCGCCAATGATGGCGTTCTGCACTGTGTTCGACAGCGAAAGCAGCACAACCAGATCGAAGGGATTGAGTTGCGCCAGTTCGCGTTTGCCAAAGACGCGCAAGGCCACAACCAGAAACACGTAAACGATCACCGGGCGAAGCATCTTTTCCGCGATGGGCAACGCGAGTGCGAACATATCGTGTGCCGATCCTGAAAACAGCAAGTGTGTCAAATTCATGGCTCATCCAAATGAAAAGCGCGTCGCGACAGGGAGGCTGTCGCGACGCGATCTTTTTTGATCCTCCTTTGACTGAATCTAGAAGCGACTTCGTTTCGCCATCTACGAAATCGCAGCAAAAAACTTTGAGACAGGATTGTCAGGATAAACAGCATTCAAACCAAATTGGGAGTTACAGGCATTGGTAAATCCGTAAATGCTGCGAAATCTTGGTAGTCCTGTCGAAAAAAGCGTGTCTCAATATTATTTGTTCCGATTTGGCGAATCAGGTGATTGATGTCTACGGTTTCTTTTTAATCGGAGCAGCCTGCTTGGCTGGCTTCTCGACGGTGATGTTGTTGACGACGGATTTCGCGCCAGCGGCTTTGGCGAGATTGGTCACGCCGCCTTTGCTGCCCGAGTTCTTGACCGTGCCGGTGAAGGTGGCGACGCCGCCCGAAACGCTGACGTTGATACTTTCAGATTTCAACTTCGGCGAAGCCTCTAGCCGTTTTTGAATGTCGGCCTGAATATCCGCATCGCTTTTCGCGACAGGCGCTGCCTTGGGCGAGTGCTTCGGCGCAGGCATGGTTTTGGTCTGAGCAGTTGTTTGCGCCGCAACGCTCAGGGCGAGCATTCCCGCGAGCGCCAGTCCGCTAAGCATTTTTGTCATTGTCTTCATTTGCTATTACCTCTTTCTTCTGGTGAAGGTTTGAAATCATCAAAACCCATCGCAAGGAATCCTTGTTGTGGGATTTGTCAGGCGCGTTGCCCGACGATGTTCGCTTGATTGTTGGCAATTGCCGTGCCTGATCAAAAGGACTCTGAATTCAAGTGGAAATCACCTGTGCATGGGCTTTTCTTGAGGCGTTCTGGAGCGTAGAAAACGGGAATTGACCAGATCGCCTCGTTGGGAAAAGAAGTGCGACGCGCTCAACTGCCAATCCCACTTGTGGCAGTTCTGCAAGCATGAGCTAAACCACGTCTTATTTGCCTCAACAAAACGCTCTCAAGCCACAGCACAAATCCTCCGTTCCTTCCTGCTTGCAATAAAAGCAGCGTGGGTGATGGCTTGGCATATTGGTTGCCAAAGCTGATCGCGCTACGCGCCGCATCAGACCTCTACGGTCTGATGCGGGAGGCAGATGATGAACAATCGAAAATGGTTCCAACCTGAAGACGTGTTAAAGCAGGAACAAAATAACCGGCTGCAAGCGAGCGCGGCAGAGGTCAGGCCAGAGACGCTCATGGTCAGCGAGTGGGGGCGCAACCGGCGAGCACGACAAACCAATCGGCGCGTCGAATTCGCCGCGCTGTTCGCGCAGTCGCAAGTAACTTGAAGCAATTGAACTGAGCAGTAAACGAAGCAAGGAGGAGAGAGCGCCGAATGAAGAATCCGGGAGCGAAATTCATTCGCTGGATGGTGCTGGTTCTAGCAGTGGGCCTGCCGCCTGGCATTGCCGCACAGACGCCGCGCCCAATCCAACCAACGCAACCAACGCAATCAACGCCATCGGGAGGCCCAAGTATCCCGCGCAACTTGACGCTCCAGCAGGCCGAACAGTTGTTGTTGCAACGCAATCTGACGGTGCTGGCCGCCAAATATCAGGTGGAAGCAAACCGCGCGGCGCGATTGCTCGCGAGTTTCAAACCCAACCCGACGCTCACGCTCGGCGCGGAGCAGTTCAATCTATCCGGCAGATTGTTCAAGGACATCGCACGGACTGATCCCAATTCCGCGGCGGCCACCACCTACACCATCCGCTATGACCAATTGATCGAGCGCGGCGGCAAACGCGAACTGCGCACCGAACTCGCCGACGCGCAGCTTAAAGCCAGCGAAGCGCAGATGCTCGACGCCGCCCGCACGCAGCTTTATCAACTGCGGCAAGCTTTCACCACTGCTGCGCTCGCGCGCGAGAATCTGCTGCTGGCCGAATCCACCAAACAACAATATGACCAGACGATCCGATTGACCGCCACCAAAGTGGAGAACGGCGATCTGGCGGGCGTCGAACTCTATCGCGTGCAAGCCTCCGCGTTGCAATACCAGCAAGCCGTGCAGCAGGCGCGGACCGCTTACCAGCAGGCCTCGCGCGACATCCTGAATTTGCTGGGCGCACGCGCGGAAGACGTGCAAGGAGCGCAGCAAGTCGCAGATGCGGCGACGGGCGCGAAAATCATCAACGCTTCATTCGCGCAGGGCGTGCCCGGCACAGGCGATTCCAACGCTCCGGGCGACGAACCGCTTCAAATAGAGTTCAAGTTCAACGACCGCCCACTCACCCAGGCGCCGATTGAGTTGCGCGAGATCGCACTGGCGGAACGTCCGGACGTGATTGCGGCGCGACGCCTTTACGATGCCGCGAGAAAGGGTGTGTCGCTGGCCGAAGCGCAGCGTGTGCGCGACGTCAGCGCCGGCACCTTCATGCAACGCGTCGGTTCCGATCAGACGGTCGGCGTCAACGTCTCGATCCCGCTCTTCATCCACAACAAAGGCTTCGCCGCAATCTCCCAAGCCGAATCACAGAAGGAAGCCGCCGCTGCGCTGGTGCGACAGGCCGAGTTGCAGGCGGTGACCGATGTCGAAAAAGCGTACCTGGCATACCAATCGGCGCGGCGCACGTTGGACCTTTACAACTCGACGACGCTCGAACGCGCGGGCAAGCTCAAGGCCATCGCCGCCATCAGTTACAAGGAAGGGGCGTCGAGCCTGATTGAACTGCTCGACGCCGAGCGCACTTATAACCAAACCGTAAATTCCTACAATCAGGCCCGCGCCGACTATCAAATGGCGCTCTGGCAATTGGAGCAAGCGACCGGCAGGCCACTCCATTGAGGTTTTTGACCGCGTCACGACGTCTGAATCCCGACCCCCCGAACGGAATCGAAACCTATGAAAATTCTTGATGAAATCGTGCAAACGGAATTGGAGACCGACGAACATCCGCAGACTCTGCCGCACCTTTCGAGCGACGAGATCGTGGCCGAATCGCAGGCGCCAGCGTTCCGCTTGCAGCGTCGCACCTTTCTCGGACTCTTTGTGATCCTGCTGCTGTTCGGCGGCTTGTTTAGTTTGATGGTTTGGAAGAAAGGCGCGCACAACGAAAATCAAAAGCCCGCCACGGAAAATCAAGCCGCTGCCGCCGCGCCGGAGCTTTCATCCGATCTCGTCACCGCTGAAGAAGACGAACTGAAGCAGATCACGATCGAACCCGTCGTCGAACGGCGGGTGAATGTCGAACAGGAGGCGACCGGCAGGGTCGCGTTCAATGAGGATCGCCAGACGCCTGTCTTCACGCCATACGCCGGGCGCGTCGTCGAGGTGCTGGCCAACAAGGGCGACCTGGTCCGGCAGGGGCAGCCGCTGCTGATCGTCGAGTCGCCGGAATTGGTGGCGACGGAAAACGATCTCGCCGCCGCGCGCGCCGATCTGGAAAAGGACCGGATCGCGCTCGACACCGCTCAGAAGAACGCCGACCGCGCACGCGCGCTGCTTGAGCGCGAAGCCATCGCCGCCAAAGACTTGCAGTTGGCCGAGGCCGATCTGGCTCGCGCCAAAGAGGAAGTGAATCGTTCGGACGCAGCGGTCGCCGTCGTCAAAAACAAGCTGGCGCTCTTTGGCAAAGACGCCAAGGAAATCGCGCAGATCGAAAAGCGGCCCGCCGGGGACCTTGATCGCCGGATCGTGATCCGCGCGCCGATCAGCGGCACGATCGTCGAACGCAAAGTGGGCGCGGGGCAATATCTGAAACCTGACGCGCCGGACCCGCTCTATCTGATTGCCGATCTTTCAACGCTGTGGGTGCTGGGCGATGTGTATGAAAGTTTCCTGCCGCACATCCGCGTGGGCGCGCCCGTCAAGATCAGCGTCGCAGCCTTCCCCGACCGCAGCTTTCCGGCGCGCGTCTCGTTTATCAATCCAACCGTTGACCCGGTCACGCGCACCATTCATGTGCGAGCCGTCGTGCAGAACAACGGCGTCCTGAAACCCGAGATGTTCGCCAAGATCACGATTGGGGCGTCCACGCCGCAATCCTTCCCCGCCGTGCTGTCGAGCGCGGTGATCTCGGTCAACAACGGCGCCGCCGTTCTGGTCGAAGAGAGCCACGGGCGATTCCGCCGCCGCGAAATCAAACCCGCGCGCGAAGAGGACGGCTTCACGCTGATTGAATCCGGATTGAAACCGGGTGAGCGCGTGGTGACCAAAGGCGTGCTGCTGCTCAACAACGGGGTCGGCAAACCGCCGGAAGCCGGAAGCCAGTAGTCGGTTACGGGTGATCGGCAACCGGCAACCGATCACTTGCAATCAACTGTGGGCGAACAACTACCAACTACCAACTACTGATTACTGACTCCCGACTACCGTTTCGGAGAATTCATGCTCAACCGCCTCGTTTCATTCGCGCTCAATCAGCCGTTGCTGGTCATCCTGCTCACCGTGCTGTTCATCGCCGCCGGCATCTCCGCATTCCGCGCGCTGCCGGTCGAGGCTTTCCCCGATGTCACCGACACGCAGGTACAGGTCATCACGCTTTTCCCTGGCCGCGCAGCGGAAGAAGTCGAGAAACAGGTGACGATGCCCATCGAGATCGGCCTCAGCGGCATTCCGCATTCGGTGCGGTTGTTTTCACACACGATGTTCGGCTTGTCGTTCGTGGTGTTGACCTTCGATGACGGCGTGGACGCTTACTTCGCGCGGCAACAAGTGACAGAGCGGCTGCGCGGCGTGGACTTGCCGCAGGGCGTCACGCCGGAACTCGGCCCGCTGGCTACACCGATTGGCGAAATCTACCGGTATAGATTGCGCGGTGACGGCGTCACGCCCGCCGTCAGTCCGATGGATTTGCGCACGCTGCAGGATTGGGTCGTCGAAAGGCAGCTCAAGACCGTGCCGGGCGTCGCCGATGTCGTGACTTACGGCGGGCTGGTCAAGCAATACCAGGTTCAACCAGACCTGGCGAAGATGAAGAGTTTCAATGTCACCCTGCAACAGCTTTACACGGCACTCGGACGCGGCAACGCAAACGCGGGCGGCAGTTATTTGGAAAAGGGTGAGCAGCAATATCTGATTCGCGGCATCGGTTTGCTGCGTTCACCGGACGACATTGGCAACGTGGTGGTGGATGCACGCGGCGGCACGCCTGTGTTGATCAAGGATGTCGCTTCGGTCGAAATCGGCGCGGTTCCGCGTCAGGGGCTGGTCGGACAAGGCGCGGAAGACGATTGCGTCAACGGCATCGTCCTGATGCGCAAGGGAGAAAACCCGTCGGAAGTGCTCAAAGCCGTCCGCGAAAAAGTGGATTCGCTCAACAACAGCGTGCTGCCGAAAGGCGTCAGGATTGATCCGATCTACGACCGCACCTGGCTGATTGGCACGACGCTCAAAACCGTCTTCAAGAATCTGGCCGAAGGCGCGATGCTCGTGACTTTCGTGTTGCTGCTGTTTTTGGGCAACATCCGCGCGGCGATCATTGTCGCCATTACGATTCCGCTGTCGCTGATGGCGACGTTCCTGGGACTGACGTTCAAAGGCATTCCGGCCAATCTGCTTTCCCTGGGGGCGATGGATTTCGGCATCATCGTGGACGGCTCAGTAATCGTGGTCGAAAACATCTTTCGCGAATTGAGCGAACACTCGCATCTGCGAGGCCGAAGCCCCAGCCTGGAGGCCATCAAACACGCCATTTTGAAAGCCACGAGCGAAGTCGGGCGGCCTACGTTTTTTTCGATGCTGATCATCATCACAGCACATCTGCCGATCTTCACGCTGCAACGGCACGAAGGGCGCATCTTCGCGCCGATGGCCTGGACGGTCGTGGCCGCGCTGATCGGTTCATTGATCTTTTCACTCACGCTGGTGCCGCTGCTTTGTTACTTCCTGCTGCGCAAGAAACTTTCGGAGAAAGATAATGTCCTCGTTCGCGCGTGCAAACGAATATACCGTCCCGCGCTGGAATGGGCGCTCGACCATCGTTGGATCGTCATCGGCGCGGCGGTGGCGATGCTCGCAATCAGCTTGTCCGTCGTGCCGATGCTCGGCAGCGAATTTCTGCCTGAACTGAACGAAGGCACGATGTGGGTCAACATCACCTTTCCGCCCGGCATCTCGAACCAGGAAACCGTGCGGTTGACGCGGCAGGTGCGCGACATCCTCGGCAAATATCCCGAAGTCAAAATGGTCAACTCCAAAGCCGGACGGCCTGAAGACGGAACCGATCCGAAGTTGATCAACATGGCCGAGTTTTTCGTGGATATGAAACCGCCGGAAGAGTGGCGTCCCGGCATGACGCGCGAAAAACTGGCCGAAGAGATGGACCGCGCGCTGGATGCGGTGCCCGGCATCAATCCCAGCTTTTCTCAGCCGATCCGCGACAACGTGCTCGAAAGCATTTCGCAGATTGACGGCCAGATTGTCATCAAGGTCTTCGGTGAAAACGGCGACACGCTCAAGGCGCAAGCGCAGAAAGTGCTCGATACGATCCAGCCGGTTCAGGGAGTGGCGCGCGCCTTCATTGACCGTTACGGTCAGGTTCCGCAATTGCAGATCGAAATTGACCGCGCCAAAGCCGCTCGTTACGGCCTGAACGTGGCCGATATTGACGATGTGATCGAAACCGCGCTCGGCGGGCGCGTCGCCACCGAGATATGGGACGGCGAGAAGAAGTTCGATGTCGCCGTGCGCTTGAACGAATCGCAGCGGCAGATGGAAAACATCAAAAATATTCTGGTGGACGCGCCCGGCGGCCAGCGCATCCCGCTCGGCGATCTGGCCACGATCACGACCAAATCCGGCCAGATGAACATCAGCCGCGAACTGGGATTGCGCGTGGCGGCCATCGGCGTCTTCATCCGCGACCGCGACATGGGCAGTCTGGTGGCCGAGATGCAGCAGAAAGTGGCGCGGAACGTCCAGATGCCGCCCGGTTATTTCCTGACCTGGGGCGGCGAATTTGAGAACCAGCAGCGCGCAATGAAGCGACTGGCGATGATCATCCCGGTCAGCGTGCTGCTGATCTTCGTGCTGCTGTTCAACGCCTTCAAGTCGGTGCGCAGTTCAATGCTGATTTTGCTCAACGTGCCGTTCGCGGTGATCGGCGGCATCTTCGCGCTGCTCTTCACCGGCATTCACCTGAGCGTTTCGGCGGCCATCGGCTTCATCGCGCTCTTTGGCCAGGCGGTACTCAACGGCGTGGTGATGGTGAGTTACTTCAACCAACTGCGTGACGCGGGGCTGTCGCCTTACCAAGCCGTGCTGAAAGGAGGCCTCGTGCGGCTGCGTACGGTGTTGATGACGGCGATGCTGGCGATGCTGGGACTCTTGCCGATGGCGCTCTCGCACGCCATCGGTTCGGAGACGCAGAAACCGCTGGCCGTCGTCATCATCGGCGGATTGGTTTCTGCCACGGTTTTGACGTTGATTGTGCTGCCAGCGCTTTATCTGGTCTTCGAGGGAAATAAACCGCAGTTGCCGCCGCTTCCCGTGCCCCGCCAAACCGGCGAACGGGAGTTGATCGAGCAAACCACCTGATGCGGGTAACGATAAGGAGAAAACGAATATGTTTGAAGGACTCTTTCAACCCATGCATCTGATCATCGTGCTGGGAGTAATGTTGCTCGTTTTTGGCCCGAAAAAGCTGCCGGAACTCGGCAAGAGCCTCGGAGAGGCGATTCGCGGATTCAAACAGGGCATCAACGAAATCCACGAAAAGGACTCGGAGAGAAAGTCGGAAGTGAAAGGCGAAGACCAGGGCAGGAAATGAACCTGTCTTATCGGAGGCGAGAGAGCGTCAGATGCAAACCGAGCAACGTTTTCCTGTTTTTTACGATCCTGCAGGCCGCCGCAGCCGCAACCTGCGTCGCGTCGGTTGGCCGTTGGCCGTAATTGCCACGTCGCTCGTGGCAATTTTCGTCGCCAGCGTTCTCGTCAATCCAGCGCTGCCGCGATTGAACCTGCGCCAGTTTTCCGGTTTGCCTAACGCAGCGGACACCAAACCGCAGGCGCCGAAGCTCATCGCCAATCGGAATGAGCAAAAGGCCGTACGCGCACAAGCGGCGCTTGACCGGGTGACGAAAGCTCACCAGGGCAGAACGCCAGCGCCGACCGTCAGCCAGAGCCATTTCGCAACCAGACCGCGGGCCGTTGGGTTTTATGTCAACTGGGACGATTCGAGTTATCAATCGCTCAAGCGCCATGTTTTGCAGCTCGACCAATTGATTCCGGAATGGATTCGATTACAGGCTGGCGAACAGCCGGTTGCCCGGGAAATTGATCCGCGCGCGCTCGATCTGGTTCGCAGCCAACGCCCCGATTTGCCGATCATCCCGATGATCCACAATTCGAGAGATGGGAAATGGGAACCGCAAACGCTCGGCAAACAGATCGGCGACGAAGCTTCGCGCACGCGGCTGGTCAATGAACTGGCGCGGCTGATTGGGGAGAACCGCTTTCAGGGCGTCTGCATTGATTTTGAGGAAGTCCCGAATGCTTCGCAGAAAAACCTGCTCGCCTTCATGCGGCAGCTTCATGCGACATTCAAACAGCGCAACTGGATGGTGATGCAGGCGGCGCCCTTTGACGATCCGGCGTGGGATTATCGCGAGTATGCGGACGCCAATGATTACCTGCTGTTGATGGCTTACGACGAGCACTGGAATGAAAGCGATCCGGGCAGCGTCGCCGGGCAACCCTGGTTCGAAGATACGCTGGCCAAACGAATGAAGGAGCTTGATCCAGCGAAAACGATGGTCTGTATCGGCGGCTATGGTTACGGCTGGAGCAATGGCAAAGAAACCGAAGAGTTGACCTTTCAAGAAGCCGTGCTCGAAGCGCGCGACAGCGAAGCGAAGATCGAATTCGATCCGGCGACGCGAAACCCTTATTTTCGTTACGAAGATGAAGTGGGCGCGGAACATACGGTCTGGTTTCTCGACGGCGTGACTGCATTCAACCAGATACGAGCGGCGCGCGGCTACAACGTCGCGGGCTTCGCGCTCTGGCGAATGGGTTCAGAAGACCCTTCGCTGTGGACTGTCTTCGGCAATCAGCAGATGGATTCCTCTCCGGATGGATTGAAACGGATCGTGTACGGGTACGATGTGGATTTCGAGGGAATGGGCGAAGTTCTGCAATTCGAAGCGGCGCCCAAGGAAGGTTCGCGCGACATCGTCTCGGACTCAAGCAGCGGAATGATTCGATCTGCTCAGTACCTGAGTATTCCATCTTCTTACGTTATTCGGCGCATGGGCTGGCATCCGGGCCAGGTCGCATTAACCTTTGATGACGGGCCGGATGAAGAGTGGACGCCGCAAATTCTCGACATCCTCAAACGCGAAGGCGTGCCCGCCACATTCTTCATCATCGGCCAGAACGGGCAAGCAAATCCCGGCTTGGTCAAACGCATCGTCGCCGAGGGCCACGACATCGGCAATCATTCGTACACGCACCCGAACCTGGGCGAAATTCCGGGTCGCCTCACCGAACTGGAACTCAGCGCGACCCAACGATTGATCGAATCGTTGACCGGAAGATCAACTCGCCTGTTTCGCGCCCCGTATTTCGGCGATGCTGAGCCGCAGACGGCGGACGAGGTTGAACCGGCGGCGATTGCGAATCGTCTCGGTTACATCATCGCGGGTTTGCGCGTTGATCCCGACGATTGGGCGCTGCCGGGCGCGAATGCAATTGTCGAACGCACGATGGCGGGAATCGAAAACCCAAACCCTGATGAGCGTGGACAAGTGGTATTGCTGCATGACGGCGGCGGCGACCGCACGCAAACGGTTGAGGCCTTGCCGAGGTTGATTCACGCACTGCGCGCAAAAGGCTACCACTTCACGACGGTTTCGCAGCTTGCGGGAATGACGCGCGATCAGGCGATGCCGCCGTTGCCGCCCAATCGAGGCTTCTTTTCTAAAGCCGACGCCGTGGCTTTTTATGCGATGGCGGTCGGAGGTTGGACATTGCGGTGGATTTTCCTGGTTGGCATTGTGCTTGGTTTGGCGCGCCTTGTCTTCATCGGCGCGCTGGCGCTGGCGCAGTGGCTCCGGTCAAGGCGACGAACGCGAACGTGGGAGACTGTGAGCGCGGAAGAAGCTCCGTTCGTTTCCATCATCATCGCCGCCTACAACGAAGGGAAAGTAATCGCGCAGACGATTCGCAGTTTGCTGGCGACGGATTATGCGCGTTTTGAAATCATCGTCGTGGATGACGGCTCGTCCGACAACACAAGCGAAGTCGTGCGCGAACAGTTCGCCGCTGAATCGCGCGTCCGGTTGTTTACCGAGGCAAACGGCGGCAAGGCCGAGGCGCTGAACCTCGGACTTCGCCACGCGCAAGGCGAAATCATCGTCGCGCTGGACGCCGACACGATCTTTCCCCCGCACACCATTGGCGTGCTCGCCCGCCGGTTCGAAGATCCGCGCGTCGGGGCGATTGCGGGGAATGCCAAAGTCGGCAATCGCATCAATCTGGTGACGCGCTGGCAGGCACTCGAATACATCACGGCGCAGAACCTGGATCGCCGCGCGTTCGCTTCGCTCAACTGCATTACGGTCGTGCCGGGCGCGGTTGGCGCGTGGCGACGCGGACTGCTCGAACAACTCGGCGGCTTCGCTTCGGACACATTGGCCGAAGATCAGGATTTGACGCTCAAAGTCCGCAAGCTCGGTTACAAGATCGGGTATGAAGAAGACGCGGTCGCCTGGACGGAGGCGCCCGATACGGTGCGCGGGCTGGCCAAACAACGCTTCCGCTGGTCTTTCGGCACACTGCAATGTATGTGGAAACATCGCGCCGCGCTTTTCAATCCGCGATTCGGTGCGCTGGGTTTCATCGCCATGCCGAACGTCTGGATTTTTCAGATTCTCTTTCCGTTGATCTCGCCAGTGATGGATTTGATGTTCGTGTGGACGTTTGTCTCGGCGGCGCTGGAACGATGGGAACATCCGGGCGAGTACGCAATTACGAATCTCAAACAAACACTGTTTTATTATGCGCTCTTTCTGGCTGTGGATTGGCTGGCCGCCGGTTTTGCGTTTCTGCTTGAAAAGGGCGAGCAATGGAGCTTGCTGTGGTGGCTCTTCTTGCAACGATTCTGTTATCGCCAGGTCATGTATTACGTGATGGGACGTTCCGTCTGGACGGCCATGAAAGGAGCGATTATTGGTTGGGGGAAACTGGAACGGAAAGCTACTGTCACGGCGCTGGACACAAAGATTTGATCGGCGTTACTTCAGGGGCTGCGGAAAACCGACAGTTCTTTCGAGGCGTAGCGACGGTTTGCAATCGAGTTTACGGAAAGAAAACCACAGTGGACACGGGAACACGGGGAGTGTGAAGAAAGCTAATGATTCTTCCATCCCCTCTTTTCCCCGTGTCCCCCGTGCCCTCCGTGCTTGATTGCTCTGCAAGCAATTGAAATCCGGTCTAGAAATAAAATTTCAACGCCAATTGCCAGACACGTGCCGACACACCGTTTTGCTGCAAGCGGTAGAGATTGTTATTGAAGCGCGGCGCAAGGTCAGTCACCACGCACGCCGGACTCAGCGCCGCCGTGCGAATCGCGCCGCCTGCGGGCGTGAGTTCCGTCGTCGCGCAGACACCATTTTGACCGTTCGTGCCGGCCAGATTGGCGATGGCCTGGGCGAGCGGCACGTTGTTCAAGCGGTTGGCCAGAATCGCATCCCACACACCCGTTGCAGCCAGATTCGCATACGCATTTTGCACATTGCTGACCGGTGCGCCGGTGGCGTTGTTGATCAGAATGTTTTGCACGCCACTGCCGAAAATGTTCGTCGAAGCGCCGCCGCCCGTAAACACGCGATGATTGAAGACATTGAAAATCTCCGCGCGGAACTCGAAATGGGCGCGCCCTTCGCCAAACGGGCGAATGCGTTTCATCAGGCTCATATCAAACGTCTGCACCCACGGCAGCCGCAACTGGCTCAGATTGCGCGGCGCATTGCCGTATTTGCCGGGCTCAGGCCAGCTAAAGGCTTTTGGGTTCAGGTACGAAGTTGTCGCAGCATTGGCCGGTGTCCAGTCGGGATTTTTGAGCGGGACGCCCGGCAACAAGTTGGGCCGCAACGTTTCGCCGCGTGAGCCGGTGAAGATGCTGTTGCCAGCGCCGAGCGTGACAAAAGCCGGAGCGCCCGAACGCGCGCGGCCAATCATGCTCAACTGCCAGTCGCCAATCAGGTGATTCGTGAAGCCGTCACGATTCAACAACCACTTGCCTTTGCCAAACGGCAGTTCAAACAAACCCGTCAGGTTGAAGACGTGCGGCGTATCAAAGCTCGACACCGCTCGTTCGTTGCGGCTGTTGAGCGGGTCTTGCGTGCGGTTTACGTCCACGTCGTTGCCGGAGTTATTGAACGACTGATTTTGCGTGTCGAAGTTGATGCCGCCGGAATTGTCGTCCATGGACTTGCTGAACGTGTAGTTGAACCGCAGGTCAATGCCTTTGGAATAACGTCGCTCCAATTCAAAGGTGGCGGCGTGATAGGTCGAAGCCGACCCTGTGCGATACAGCACGGCGATCTGACCGTTACCGCGTCCGTTGTAACCCGGATAGGCTTGCGCGCCCGTGAACGGATCAAGGCGATTGAGATCCGCCATCGGCGAAAACAGCGATGTGCCGCGACTGCCTTGGTAACCCACCGTCACAACCGTGTTGCGCAGAAGCTCGTATTGCAATTGCAAACTGTAGTTCTGCACGACAGGCGTCTGGAAATTCGGATCGCCGATGAAACCGAGATTGTTGTAACGCACGTCGGTGCGCTGGCTGGTCAGGTTCGGGAACGTGCCCGGCACGGCATCGCCCGGACGAATGATTCCGCTGGCCGGGACGCGAAACAGACTTGGATCAGGCGTGATCACGTAGTTGTTGAAGCCGAACTGCATCGGAATATTGCCCGTGCAAATCGCCAAACCGCAGGTTGGCGTATTGATCGGCGCATTGAAATCCGTTGCGCCTGCCGAAACGCTGTATTGCCGATAGGTGAACGAGGCCACGGAACCGACGTTCGGCACGGGCACGCGGTCATTGCCCATCAGAATCGCGTGCGCCAAACCGTAACCTCCGCGCACGACAAAACGGCGTTCTTTGTTCCACCCAAAATCCGGCGTCCACGCGAACCCGAAGCGCGGCTCGAAATCGGTGTTTTGCGGTTCGACCATGTAGCGCGAACGACCATCCACGCCTGCGTATTCGAACACGGGCGCGAGCGCGTTGGCGTTGCGCACCGAACCCGCCGTGTTGAGCACGGCGAACGGATTGGCTTCCAGGCGCGCGAGATTCATCTGGCCTTGCAGGTTGTATTTTTCCCAGCGCGGCGATTGGTACTGATAGCGCAAGCCGATGTTCAGCGTCAGGTTCGGA
>JAEUQP010000455.1 GCA_016789645.1 Acidobacteriota bacterium
TCCAGCACCACGCGATAGGTCGTTTTCCAGACCGGAGCTTCGACCAGATAACTGACGAACAAATCGCGTTCGCCTTGTCCGGCGGCGGAGATCGTCAGCTTGCGCAGGTTTTTGTGAATGGTGGATTGCAGGATCGAAAGGTATTGATCCAAATCTTCGCGGACTTTTTGGTCAAGCAGCTTGATGCCGCGAATCTGATCCAGCGCAATGCTGCGAAGTTCGCCGCCTTCGCTGACCAACACCAGTTCCTGCAAGTCGGATCGTTCCATCGCTTGATACCGCACACGTTTTTCGATGCCAACCACAGTTCCGATCATCGGCGCAGCGGCGGTTCGGACTTCAACGCGCGCGCCTTTCAACTGCCCCAGCAGCGAAGTCAGTCCAACGGCGTTGGTGGCATCCAGTCGAATGCCGAATTCTTCAATCCGTTTATCGAATGGTTTGGTCGAATCGAAGGTGACCGAAGAAATTTTGCCTTTATTCAAATCCAGCACGACCAGCGATTTCAGCACGTCGTTCATTTGCGATGCGTCGAAGAGAAATGTGACTTGTTGATCGCCGTTGACCTTGCCTTGCCGCTCGAAATACCCGACACCGTGTTTGTACAGCGTCACGCGTTTGAGCGGCGGCGGATTGTTTTCAGTCTGCGCAAAAGCGGCTGCGGTTGCTGATATGAGAAGACACACAACGAAAAAGAACCGGAAGCAATTGTTCATAAATCCTCCTGAACTGATTAGATTGAGTTGTAAGTTTTGATCTGGCCTACAGGGCAAAAATGATTTGAAGTCTATTCATCCTCAGCAATGGCTGAACGGTTCGGTTGTGAGGGCTTGCATTGCGGTATCAGGCGATGCAACAAGGCAAAAAACGGAGGGCAAAATGCAAAAGCCGCCGCATTCGAATGGAAGTCGAATGCGGCGGCGAAACCAGAAACGGTTATTTGGTCTGCAATGCTTTTTGCACCAGGTCAGGGCGATTGAACTCTTTCGCGTAAGCCGCGCCGGGCAGAGCGCGTTCGCCGATTTGCCAGGTGAAGTATTTTTCCACCCCTTCCGATCCGGCGTAATACCCTTCGGGCGTATACAGCAGCCAGTCAAAGACCAGAGGTTTATCTGACAGTTGAGGCTTACCATCAGGCGATGGAGGAACATACGGATCATCCGAGAAAAGCATCAACTGTCCTAACAGTGCGCCGGTTTCCGCGCTTCGCAATTGAACGGTGTTGAAATCACCACTCCATTGATTTCGTACGTTGTAACCGACGAACAGTTTGCCGTTTGGCGAAAATGGATAAGAGTGCTGGTACGGCAAATCGCCTTCCCAGGTGGAAAGCAGCTTTCCGCTGATCACGTCGAACAGCAGCGCTTTCCCCCGTTCGCTGACCAGCAATCGCTTTCCGTCTTTGGAAAACGAATTTTCAGAAATTGTCGCGTTCTCTGAAACAACGAATTGTTGCTGAAGCTTTCCGGTTTGTAACTGGCGAAGCTCGATTTCGATGTTGTTGTCTTTGGTGCGTGTGGTGACGAACATTTCCTTGTTGGGAAACGGAATCAGCCCGAATCCATAAAAAGAACCTTCACGTTTCAGTTCATGGAGCAATTTCCCTGTGCGAACGTCCCAGAATCGAACCACCAATTTAGCTTCTTTGTCGGTAGGAGATTTTTCGACGTGTTGAGCCATCAACGCCTGATTGTCGTTCAGGAACTCTCCGCCATAGAACCAGCCGCGATACCCGCCTATGGTTTGCAATCGTTTTCCAGTTTTGACATCCCAAATGCTGATGGTTTGCTGTTCGTCCATGTCTGAGAGGGCTTCTAGTTGTTCAACCAAGGCGTTGGCAGCTTTGAAAGAAGGATGGTTGCTCAAATCAACCTGGTCGGAACTCAACTTTTGTTCATCTGGTTGGCCCGCCACATTTTTGGCTTTGGCGGCTTCACTTCGAGTGACCTGTTCTTTCCGCATTTCCTGTTCGAGCTTGTCCAACTCTGCAAAAATTTCTGCCGCTTTGCCTGTGTGCGATGTGGTCGCGATCAGCGATTCATCCTGGGAAAACTGCGTCTGGATGCCGAAAACATGGTCTTTCGTATTTTCTTCCAAACTCAACTTGGCGACATGAACTTCCCGCTCGCCTTCTTTCTTCACGCCGGTGCCATCAAAAATTCCGATCAGTTTTCCGTTGAAACGAGTCGCGGAGTGCGTGCCCCGTAGGCCATAGCGTGAACCGAACGCGATTCGGATTTGCTCGGCTGGGTCGGCCGTTTTCGGAGCAACCAGTTTAATCTGCAATGTCTGCCAATCCAGCTTGACGGCAAGCGGACTTCCGCTCTTTCTGGGCACCTCTACCTGCAACTCCGAATTTGTGAGGTCAGAAAGGTATAGGTTGGAAGGTCGGAGCGAGAATAATCGCTGGCTGATGATTTCTGTTTCGCGGCTGAAATCTTTGGCATCCGTTAAGCCGGTGACGTTGCCAGTGGCGGAATTCCATTCCACGGTTTTGTCCGTGAAGGTCGCGCGGACGATTTCGCCAGCGCGAAACAGTTTCACCTCCGGAATGGATTCCAGCAATTTGATGGTTCGGTCAAACCCACGGCTTTGCTGGGTCAACAGTTCAAAGCCGGTTTTCATGTTGACCAGCATCAGGTCTTCGCAAACGCAGGTGGTGGCAAACACCTGGCTGTCCGCCGAAAAGCCGATGGTTTGATTGTATTCGTCCACCAGTTTGAACAGCTTCCAGGTGCGTGTGTCGTAGATTTTCGTCATTGCCGGATACCGGCAATCCGTGACGCTGATGGCCAGAAAATTGCCGTCTGGCGAAAACAACATTTCTTTTCGTCCTTCGACTCCGAATCGGATAGTTGTTTTCAATCGCTGATTGGCCAAATCCCACACCTTGATGTCGCCGGCTTCTTCGCTGCAAGTGGCCAGTGTTTGCTGGTCAGTCGAAAGCGCTACCGCGTCAATATCTTGGTTATGAACTTGCTGGTCGAATTTGATTTCGCCGCTGAGCAAATTCCACGACGCCAGACGTCCTGTGAAATCCCAAGCGATTAACGACTGGCTGTCAGGAGTAAACCGGAACCTCAAAAATTTGCCGCCCAATGGAACAGGCCGGAGCGTCCCGGAAGCCACATCCCAAACCTGCAGCGCGTATTTGGGCGCTTCTACCGATTCGCTCCACACGCTGACAAGGTATTTCCCATCCGGCGAAAACGCGTGATCGCCGTGCAATTGTGCCTTCGGGGTTGCGAGAGACTGGGGAGCGTTCAACACGCGCACTAAACCGGTGGATTGGACATCCCAGAGTTTGATGACGCCTTCCTGATGTTGTGTCGCCAGCAGGCTTCCATCCGGCGAAAGAGATTGCCCGTTCATCCCCTGCAGATGCGTGTGTCGCAACACCAATTTCGGAGCCGAAACATCCTTTGTTGACTCGGATTGCGCGACGCAAACTGGCGCAAGACTTGCCAGCAAAATAACCAAGCCGAGCAAAACCGTCTGTCCTGAGCGGGTTTCAGAAATTGATTTGGTGGTGATTGAGACTGCTGAATGATCGCGGGTACTGCCCAAAAGTCCAAACGTGGTTTCCATAATTTCTCCTTGAATGGTTCCGGCTGGTTATGCTGAACATCGCCGAAAACGTTTCGTTCGCTGGTAAAAGCGAGAAATCGGGAAACTTCGTATCAACTCCCAAAGAAGTTTTCTGTGGTCAGATCGGAGGCATTTGATCCTGCAAGTTTTGTTGCTGCCAGTAACGGCGCGTAAGAACGCCGCGACGATCTCGGCGAGTTTCGCGGGTGATGCGGTTGATCCAGTCAGGCAACACGGCCAGGTGTTCGTCCCAAGCAGTTTGGCATTCAGCGGCGTTTGGCAAATCGCCATTACTCAATGAAAGGAATTTGGCTTCCAGTTCGCGTCGTTCGATTTCGGTCATTGCTCGGCGGTGCGCGTAATCGCCCAGCGTCAACCGATGCAATCGTTCGTGCTGCCACCACAGGCTTTTAGCGTCGAAACCTTCACGGGCAAGCGCGCCGGTTGAAATCATCTCTTCGCCAAGAACAAAAGGTTTGAACACGCTCAAACAGGGCGAAGACGTTCCGGTGAGCCAATGCAACGAACCGCTGGCTTCAAGTCGGCTGACCATCGAAGCCGTCGTTTGACCGCTTTGCCGCGTTTTCAGCCACGAAGCGTGACCGCACGGCATTTGCAATCGCAATCCGGTTTCCGGCGTTTGTCCGGCGTGATCGCGCAGCGCGGCAAAGAAATCGGCTCGGCCAATCTTGCCGTCGGACAACATCAAACGCCGATGTGTGCAGGCTCTGCGAACGTCGCCGCCGCTGGTGAACCGGTAAAACGGGTCACCGAAGGCTTGGGCAAAACCAAACTCGTTGGCAGATTTGCACCAGCCTTTTGCTTTGGCGAATTCGTACGCGCCATCGGAAATCAGATCGAAGTCTTTGCCGATGGTCAGCACGTTGCTGATCGTTCGCACGCCGCGAACTCGCTCCGCCGCCCAATGTTTATCGGCGGTTTCCAGCACCCAGGCTTCGGTCGGGTCGGCGATGATGAATGAATTGTGATAACGAAACCCTTTGTGGCGATAACCGCACAACCCGCCTTGTCCAATGTCAGCGATCAATCGAGTGATTAAGTCCAGAGCTTCGCGCGCGGTTGCCGAACGTTCCAGCGCCAAGCGCAGCAAATCCATGCCGGTCAATCCGGTTTTCGGCACAGGCAATTTGGTGAAGACAGCTTCGTTGCCTATGGCGACGCCGCGCGCGTTTGCGCCCATTTCCGCGCCCCACATCCAAAACGGACGGCTGAGCACGACTTCGTAAGTTTCGCCGACTTGTGGCAATTCGACGTAAGTGCATTGCAGCTTCGTGGAGGAAGAAAACCTTCGCGCAGGCAGATGCTCTACGATTTGGGCTTCGCCGGGTTCACGGTCGCTATTTTTGCCGAACCAGACAACGGCGTCTTTCGTGGCGGGAGGAACGGCTACGATGGTGTCACACATGAGTTGATGTTATTCAGCTTAGTCGGATACGCGCGTCAATCATGGTCAGGCCTTCGCCGCGCGGATGAACGATGACCGGGTTCAAATCAATTTCGGCGATTTGCGGAACGGCTTCGGCCAACGCGCCCAATCGCAAGAGCAAATCTTCGACGGAGGCAATGTCGGCTTCGGGCGCGCCGCGATACCCTTTCAGCAAACGATGCGCGCGGGTGGACAGAATCATTTCGCGCGCGTCGCGGTCAGTCAGCGGCAGCACGCGGAACACCACGTCGTCCAGCAATTCCACAAAAAAGCCTCCCGAGCCGAACGCGACCAACGGGCCAAACACCGGATCGTGCGTAATGCCCGCCAAGACTTCGACGCCCGGTTTGGCCATAGGCATGACGCTGGCGGCTTCGAGCGTGATGTTGTGCTCCGCCAATTGTCGGGCGAGTTGCTGGAACCCGGCGGCAGCGTCCGCTGGCGCGATGTTCAGCAATACACCGCCCACATCGGATTTGTGCAGCACGGCAGGCTGATGAACTTTCAGTGCAACCGGTGACTGAAATTCAGCGGCGGCAGCGGCGGCTTCTTTGGCCGTGTGAGCAATTTTGGCGGGGACGATGTGAATGCCTGCCGTGTTCAGCAAGGCTGCAACATCCGGCTGATTCAACCAGCCACCGCTCGGATAGCGCGCGATGATGGATTGAGCCAGATCGCGGTCAACAGCAATATCGGCAATGCTGCCGGTGGGCGTCGAACGCCACAATCCATATTTCACGGCGGCGGCCAGCGCGACTGCAGCGCTTTCGGGAAAGTCGTACACCGGCACGGAGCGTTTGGCTTTGGCAGTTTTCGATTCGCTGACCGGAACTTTGATCGTTGTCGAATACGGATCGAAAAACACTGCTGCAACGGTTTTCTGCAAATTGGGGCGAGCTGCCAGCACATCGCTCAATACCTGAGCGACTTCACGCGTAGGCGTTGCCAGCGGCGGAATGAAAATCACAAGCAGTGAATCCAGATCAGGATCGTCGCAAAGAATTTCCAGGCAAGCGCGGTAATGCGCCGGGCTGGCACTGGCAATCATATCCACGGGATTGGTGACCGTCGCGGCTGCGGGCAGAACGTCGCGCAATTTTGCCTGCGTCGTTTCGCTGAGCGGCGGAATTTCCAATCCGGCGGCGATGGCTGCGTCCACCGCGATGATGCCTGGACCTCCACCATTCGTCAGCACGCCCAGCCGTTTGCCTTTCGGAATTGGTTGCGAAGCCAGCAAACGCGCCACCGAAAAAAATTCTGCCAGCGTATCCACGCGAATGATTCCGGTTTGCGCAAACAGCGCATCGGCGGCGCGGTCGGAACTGGCCAGGGCAGCGGTGTGGCTGGAAGCGGCGCGCGCACCTGCGGATGTGCGGCCAGATTTGACGGCGACAATCGGTTTGGCGCGCGATACGCGACGCGCGATGCGCGCAAACCGACGCGGATTTCCGAAGCTTTCCAGGTAAAACAAAATCACATCGGTCGCTTCGTCCGATTCCCAGAATTGCAGCAGATCGTTGCCGGACACGTCGGCTTTGTTACCGACGCTGATGAACGACGACACGCCCAACCCAATCTCGCCCGCTTGCGCCATCAAAGCCAACCCCAGAGCGCCGGATTGCGAACTCATCGCCACATTGCCCGCCGGAGGTTCGACCGGCGCAAAGGTTCCCAGCAAACGAACGTTGCCCGACGTGTTGACCAATCCCATGCAGTTTGGCCCGACCAGGCGCATTCCCGAAGCACGGCAAACATCGAGCAGGTTGTTTTGCTCCGCGCGTCCTGTTGCTCCCGTTTCGGCAAAACCCGCAGACAACACGCATAACGCGCGCGCGCCAGCGGCAGCGCATTGCCGAGCGGTTTCGATGACGTGTTCGGCTGGGACGGCGATGAAGACCAGTTCCGGCGGTTCTGGCAAATCGGTGATGGATGCGTAGGCGTGAACTCCGGCAATCGAATTCGCCGATTGATTGATGGGAAAGAGCGTGCCGGTGAATCCCCAGCGCAGCAGATTGCGAAACAATGCGCCTCCGACTGAAGCCGGATCGCGGCTGGCTCCGATGACGGCGACGGTTTTGGGTTCAAAGACGTGGCTCAAGCTGGCGCGTTCTGCTTCGGCTTCCTGCGCGTCGCGTCGCGCTTCGGCAACTTCGTTGCGGCTGATCGGAAATTCCAGATGCGTCACGCCGTAACTGATGTTCGCCGTCAGCGCGTATCCGGCTTTGCGAAACACGGACAGCATCAACCGATTGTCGGCTAGTACGTCGGCGGCAAAACGCGTGATGCCATGCTGGCGCGCAAATTCGGCCAGCGCATCCAGCAGAATCGTGCCGATGCCGCGTCGTTGAAACGCGTCTTCGACCAGAAACGACACTTCAGCAGTGGTTGGCTGTTCGTCCAGCACGAAATACCGACCGACGGCAACAATCTTTTCGTTGGCAATTTCGCCCTGGGTTAGCACCAGCGCAACGTGACTGCGTCCATCCACGGCGACCAGTTGATCCAGTTGCGAATCGGGCAGGGAAGTCACCATTCGCAAAAACCGATACCGAATGGTTTCGGGCGAACAGCGTTTGAACAAGGCGATCAAGCCTTCGCGGTCGGTCTGACGCAGAAAGCGCATGCGCACCAACGCGCCATCGCGCAGCAACACATCGCGAGAAAAATTATCTGAATGATGATTGAGTTCGACAGTCATAGCGTTTTCTTGTTTGGTTGAAGAACAAGATTAG
>JAEUQP010000547.1 GCA_016789645.1 Acidobacteriota bacterium
TGGCGGATACGTTCGGTTTCGTGGGGAAAATCTGGAAATGTTGCAGGGCAAAAGTGATGCTCCTGCCGATGAATTCAATTCTCACCCGAAATGGAAACGCTTTCTGGTGGCGCTGGCCGGACCGGCATTTAACATTGCCACTGCCTTGTTGATTCCCACCATCGGCATTCTGATTGGGTTTCGCGACACTGCTGACCACAGCCAGCAACCCGTCATCGGGTATGTTTTGGAAAATTCAGCCGCCAAAAAAGCCGGATTGCAGCCTGGCGACAAGATCCTGGCTGTCGAAGGCAACGACAAAGCGACTTGGGATGACATACGGTTTGAAGTTTTCCTGCGCCCCGGCGAAAACATCCCGCTGAAAATCGAACGCAACGGCCAGGTTATGGATGTGACGCTGACGCCCGCGACCCGCCAACTCGGTCGCGACAAAATCGGCGAAGCTGGAATGGAAGCGGCCACGCCGATGAAACAGGCGACGGTGACGTCAGTCGAACCGGGCAAACCCGGCGCATTGGCGGGCCTGCAATCGGGCGACAAGATCACTGCTATCAACGGACAGCCGCTGAAATCGTGGAGTGAATTCAAAAACGCCCTGCAAACCAGCAACGGCCAGCCAATTACCGTCACTGTCGAACGCAACAACGCCCCGCTGGATTTGACCGCAACCCCGACGTTGCTTGATGGCGAATACAAACTTGCCATCGGCATCAGCATTATGAATATGTCCACGTTGGTCAAAACGTCTTCGGTGACAGACGCTTTGCGTTACGGCTGGGATTACAACTGGCGCATTTTGCGCGGCACGGTGATTGGCTTCCGGCAGATGTTTGCCGGATCGCGGTCGGTTCGTGACTCGCTGCAAGGCCCTGTGGGAATGGCCACGGCCACCATCGAAACCTACAATGCGGGCGGCTGGGCCAGCATGATTAGCTGGATGGGATTCCTGAGCTTGAATCTGGGAATCTTCAACCTGCTGCCGATTCCCGTGCTGGACGGCGGCATGATCGTGATGCTGTTTGTCGAAGGATTGATGGGATTGGTCGGTTGGACCATGACCATGAAATTGCGGGAACGCATTCAAACCGTCGGATTGGCCATTGTCGGCGCGCTGATTATTTTCGTCTTCGGCAATGACTTTTTGCGATTGGGCGAAAATTACTTCAGCAAGAAATCGGCGCAACCGGCTCAGGTTCAGCAACAGGCGCAACCGCAACAGGCTCCGGCGCAAACAGATCAATCGCCTCAACCGGCGAATAAATAGCGTTGATGTAATCTGGCTCAAAACACGGGCGGTTCGGAAACGAATCGCCCTTTTTGATTTTATGGCACAAGAAAAAAACTTCATTCGCGGGCTGGGCTTGCTCGATTCGACGATGATCGTGGCTGGTTCGATGATCGGTTCCGGCATCTTTATCGTTTCGGCGGATATGGCGCGGCAACTTGGTTCGCCCGGATGGTTGCTGGTGGCATGGTTGATCACCGGATTTCTGACAGTGGTCGGCGCGCTGAGTTATGGCGAACTGGCCGCGATGATGCCTCACGCCGGAGGCCAGTACGTTTATCTGCGCGAAGCTTTTTCTCCGCTCTGGGGATTTTTGTACGGCTGGACATTGTTTCTGGTCATTCAGACCGGAACCATCGCGGCGGTGTCTGTGGGGTTTGCGCGCTTTTTGGGCGTGTTGTGGCCAACGGTTTCCGAATCGAATTACCTCATCAAGCCAATCAATCTGGGTTCGAGTTACGCCGTTTCTCTTTCGACCGCGCAATTGGTCGGCATCGCCATGATTGCCTTGTTGACCTGGATGAACACGCGCGGTTTGAAGCTGGGCAAGATCGTCCAAAACATCTTCACCTTTGCCAAAACGGGTGGCTTGATCGCGTTGATCGTGCTCGGCGTGGTTGTCGGATGGAATTCGGGCGCAGTCGAAGCGAACTTCGGCGATTTCTGGACTGTGCGTGGCCCCTTGCAGGGAGGAACGTTGCAGGAAGTAGGGACGGGATTAACCGCTGCAACCACGTTTGGCTTGTTTGTCGCCTTGTGCGTTTCGCAAACCAATTCGCTGTTTTCCGCGGATGCCTGGAACAACATCACTTTCACTGCCGGAGAAGTGAAAGACCCGAAACGCAACATTCCGTTGTCGCTGGCCTTGGGAACAGGTCTGGTCATTACGCTGTATTTGCTGGCAAATGTCGCCTACCTGACGACGCTGCCGCTGAAAACCATTCAGGAAGTCCCCAGCGACCGCGTTGCCGCCGCAACGGCGGAAGTCGTGTTTCCTGGCTTCGGGGCGACGTTGATGGCAGTGGTGATGCTGGTTTCGACTTTTGGTTGCAACAATGGATTGATCCTGGCCGGCGCGCGCGCCTATTACGCGATGGCTCGCGATGGATTGTTTTTCCAACGCGCGGGAGAGTTGAACCAAAACGCCGTTCCCGGTTGGGGGTTGTGGATTCAAGGGATACTGGCGGCGGCGCTGGTGTTGCCGCGCACAATCATCGCCGAAGGAATTTACGGAAACCTGTACAGCAATTTGCTGACGTACGTGATTTCAGCGGCGCTGATTTTCTATATCCTGACGATTGCCGGAATTTTCGTCTTGCGCCGCAAACAGCCCACCGCGGAGCGTCCATACAAAGCGTTTGGCTATCCGGTCGTACCTGCGTTGTACATCATCGGCGCGGCGGTCATTTTGCTGGTGTTGTTGGTTTATCAAACCGCGACAACGTGGCCGGGATTGTGGATCGTGCTGTCCGGCATTCCGGTTTACTTTTTCTGGCGCGCACGTGTAATACCCCGCGCGTGAGTAAGCGGCCATCTCAATCAAAAACCGTTTGCTTCATGCACTGGATGCCGCACCAATCTCACAGGTGATCTCTGTAAAGCCATTGACGCTTTCCGAATCTAGCGTTTAGAGTATGCGCCACTTCGGAATCGCCAAAGGCATTCGATCACGCTGCGGTTCCACACGCAGTCACAATTTCTACACAATCTGCTGAACACAGCATTACTTGGTTAAACTCGAAACGGCCTGCTTCATCAAGCTAGGCCAAGGAGGACAGGATGTCATTGTTTGCAACGAAGCCAATTGATCGGATTATCGCCGAAGCTCAGGAAACCGGCGAACATACTCTGAAAAAGGCTCTTACCTCACTTGATCTGACCATGCTCGGCGTCGGAGCAATCATCGGAACCGGAATTTTCGTGCTGACCGGACAGGCCGCTGGAAAACACGCCGGGCCTGCGGTCGTCATTTCGATGATCCTGGCCGGAATTGTCAGCGCCTTTGCGGCTCTCTGTTATTCGGAGTTTGCCGCCAGCGTCCCGATTTCCGGTTCGGCTTATGCGTACGGCTATGGCACGCTCGGCGAATTCGTCGCGTGGATCATCGGCTGGGATTTGATTCTGGAATATGCTTTCGGCGCGGCGACAGTCGCCGTTGGATGGTCAGGGTATCTGGTCAGTCTGCTCAATGACTTTGGCATCGTCTTTCCGGCGCAGCTCACTGCTGGTCCCTGGACTGTGATGACCTTGGCCGATGGCAGCCAGGTTCGCGGCATTGTCAACCTGCCGGGACTGCTGATTGCAGTTGGCGTGACGTTGTTGCTGATCAAAGGTATCAAGGAATCCGCCAGCTTTAATTCGATCATCGTACTGGTCAAAGTGCTGGTCGTCGTGCTGTTCATCGTTGCAGGCATCGGATATGTCAACAAAGCCAATCTGGGAATGGGTTGCACGCCCGGAACGCCGGGTTGCGCGGAGTTCATGCCCTTTGGTTTCGGCGGGGTGATTACCGGAGCCGCTGTGATTTTCTTTGCTTACATCGGCTTTGACGCGGTTTCCACCGCTGCGCAAGAAGCCAAGAATCCGCAGAAAGACATGCCCATCGGCATCATTGGTTCGCTGGCGATTTGTACCGTGTTGTATGTGCTGGTTGCCGGAATCATGGTCGGGTTGGTGGATTACAAGCTGTTGACCAACGCAGCGGCTCCGATTGCCGTGGCGGTTGATGCGGCCTTGCAATTGGCGCAGGGCACGACAATGGGCAAGATCCTTGCCGTGTTCCCGACAATCATCAAGGTCGGCGCGGTACTCGGACTGAGTTCGACAATGGTGGTGATGGTCATGGGTCAGCCGCGCGTGTTTTATTCGATGTCGAAAGACGGTTTGCTGCCGACCTGGGCGGCCAAAGTTCACCCGAAATACCAAACCCCGCACATCACCACGGCCATCACCGGAACGATCGTCGCGATTCTGGCCGGACTGGTTCCGATCAGTTTGCTGGGCGAACTGGTCAGCATCGGAACACTGTTCGCGTTCGTCATCGTCGGCACGGGCATCATCATTTTGCGCGAAACAAACCCGACGATGCACCGCCCGTTCAAAGTGCCGCTGTCGCCGTTCATCCCCATTGCCACGGTGCTTTCAGCAGCGTATTTGATGAACAGTTTGCCGCTGGACACCTGGATTCGGCTGATTGATTGGATGTCCATCGGCCTGGTGATTTACTTCGCCTACAGTTATTCCAACAGCAGACTCAGTGGCAGTGGTGCAGTTCAAGCAGAGAATTACAAACCGCCCGTCGCGGCACTGGCTGGGATCATACTGACCCTGATCCTGACCGCGTGGCAGGTGAAAAGGTATATTCCCAACGCCACAGCAATTGATTACGGCATTCGATTGTTCTTCTGGATTGTCGTCGGATTGCTGTTCGTCATGCTGATGTACGGCAAAAAAGCCGGTGGACGAAGCACGCAAACCAAAACACTGGGGTTGATTGTGTCGCTGCTGAATCTGGCGGCCTGGACAGGCATCACGTATTGGTTCTTTGCTCATTACGCTCAATTGCACGGCAAATAACCACTACATTCCAACCAAAAATAAAAATGGCGACTCTTTACCGGAGTCGCCATTTTTATTTTCTGCGCTTGAACTTGCCGCTTAATCCGCTTTACGGCGGATAAATGTCGGCACGTCCAGGTCTTCTTCGCGAAACAGCGGAGACGGAGCCGTCTGCCGCGCAGGTTGCGGCTGGTTATTCGTCACTGCTCCGCCTTGAATCGCCGTCGGGCGCAACGGTTGCACCTTTTCCACCTTGGGCTGTTCAAAGCCGGTGGCAATGACGGTGATCTTCATTTCGTTTTGCAGCTTGTCATCCGGCACCGTGCCAAAAATGATGTTGGCATCCGGATCGGCGGCATCGTGAATGACGTTCATCGCTTCGTCCACTTCGCGCAAGGTCAAATCGGCGCCGCCGGTGATGTTGACCAACACGCCGCGCGCTCCGTTGATCGAAGCTTCTTCGAGCAATGGGCTGCTGATGGCGCGTTGGGTCGCTTCCATCGCGCGATTTTCGCCGACGCCTGTGCCGGTTCCCATCAGCGCAATGCCCATGTTTTTCATGATCGTCCGCACGTCCGCGAAATCCACGTTGATGAATCCCGGCGTGGTGATCAGGTCGGAAATGCCTTGCACGGCCTGGCGTAACACGTCATCGGCCATCTTGAATCCGTCGCTGAGCGAAGTGTTGCGATCCGAAGCTTGCAACAAACGCGCGTTGGGAATGGTAATCAGCGTATCCACGACCGAGCGTAATTCATCCAACCCGGCTTCGGCCTGACGCATGCGATGACGCCCCTCAAATTGAAAGGGTTTGGTGACGATGGCCACCGTCAACGCATCGAGTTCCGCCGCCAGCGAAGCGATGATCGGAGCCGCGCCGGTTCCCGTGCCGCCGCCCAGTCCCACGGTCACAAACACCATATCCGCGCCTTCCAACGCTTCAATGATTTTTTCCGTGTCTTCGAGTGCGGCATCGCGGCCAATTTCGGGATTTGCGCCCGCGCCCAAGCCTTTGGTCAACTTGGCTCCGATTTGCAATTTGACCGAAGCGCGCGAACGTTTCAGCGCCTGCAAATCGGTGTTGGCAACCAGAAACTCGACGCCTTCAATTTTGGCATCAATCATGTGATTGACTGCGTTTCCCCCACCGCCGCCGATGCCAATGACTTTGATTCGTGCGCCGTAACTTGGCGGCTCATCATCGAAGGTATAATTTAATTCCATACGATCTTCTGCAGACATCCTAGTGCCTCCTGAATGATTGCGAATATCTTCCAAAACCTTTAGCTGCGGCTGCTTGACTCGGCGGGGTGGGGATAAACCTTCGCAAGTTTTTTGAGAAGGTCACAAGACCGCTCGACATCCGGTCTCAAGCCACGGCTGCACGTA
>JAEUQP010000669.1 GCA_016789645.1 Acidobacteriota bacterium
TTGCGTTTTTCAGCGGTCGGCGAAATTGGGAACTTAGCCTTTGCGAATACGTGACCAACGGCGACGCAAACTATCTTGTTCTGATTTAGCTTAGTCCCCTTTCATTAGGTTTTGAGTCGGCTTTGTCCTTTTAGTATTCAATGCTTGAATTAACTATGTAACATCATCCGACAATCCGCCGCGCGAAGTCCGCAGGAAAGCAATCGTGTCGCGCACTTCGTCCGGCGTCCATTTTGTAGCCACATCCATTGCCTGCGCCGACCAAAGAAACGCCACCGGATAGCCACGCTCTTCGATCAAATCCAGCCGGTTGCGAACCGATTGATCCAGCTTGCGCTTTTTCAAATCCGCCCAGTCCTTTTGCACTGCTGTGGCAAATTCGCCGATGAAACAGGGATAGTCTTCGGAAAACACATTCGGCGGCAATTTGCCGTCCTTCTGCGCGTAAAAGTGAAACTGATGCAACGTCGCGCCTAAACCTGCGGAATTCCAATCGAACAAGGTGTCGTGATGGGCGAAACCAATCGTCGAACGAAACGCCTGGCGTCCGTCAGTCGTTTTTTTGTGGTTGATGCGCCCGATACCGCGCCGCAAAAAGCTCAGCATTTTATCCAGCGGAATGGTTTTGTTTTCTTCCGGGCGATGATGTTCCAGCGGTTGTTCGGTCGTCACCCATTCGGGTTCGTTCATCAATTCCCACGCGTAAATCGTCTGCGGATACCGCAGCGAAACTTCCAGCAAGGGTTCCAGAACACTGTCAAAAAAGGCTTCGCGTTTGGCCGGATCGGTGAGGATGTCGGCGCGTCCGCCTTTGACGATGCCGGATTTGTAATCGGCGATGGAGCCATGATTGCACCAATGAAAATCAATCAGCGAAGGCAGGAATTGCAATCCAAGTTTGGTGCAGGTTTCCAGGACAAATTCGAAATCGTCGCAAAGCTGTTGGTGAAACGGATGGTGGCGCGGCAACGGATCGAAATGCCATTGCCCGTCGTTGTTGTCGGGCGATTCGATGCCGGTTCCGTAATTGGTTCCGTCGGGCAAAATGAACCAGCGCACGGCAAACAACCCATGTTCGGCAAACTGCGTGAAGTCTTCGACAATGCGACGGCGTTTGGCGTCACGCCAGGCCGCCAGATTTTGCCAGGCGACCCAGGCTTGAGGCGGATTGCCGAAATCCCAGCCGTAATCAATCCACGGATAATTGATTCCGACCTGAAGAGGTTGATTTTGCCCTGCCATTACTGACTCTCCTTTTATGGTGATTTTGGGCAGATGATGGCGCATGGGCTTTGCGGCTGCAAGGTTTGGGCTATAATGCCCGTGAGCTTGAGTGGTAGCAGTAAGGGAGAACGTGGCATGAACGATTACGACAATCCTTCCGAAGAGCGAACGACAAACAATAATTCTTCGCGCAAATCCCATTGGAGTTGGTACCGATTTTTGTTGGTGGCTGTGCCGACGTTGATTCCTGTTGTGTATTTTTACCTGAGCGGCAAAGAAAAGTGGAA
>JAEUQP010000704.1 GCA_016789645.1 Acidobacteriota bacterium
AGTACAGGGCAATCAATTCACGTCCTACGTCAAGGAAGTCTGGGAATTGGCCGAAGGCGGGAACGTGCTGAAGATCAAACGCACGGTCAATCTGCTGGCCGGGTGGGATGAAACCACATTGGTCTTCAACCGCGAATCAGCCAAGCCCTAAGGCGGCGAATTCACGCCGAAACCGGGCTTCCATTTCAGTGCGCGTCAGTTCTGGTAACAGGCTGGCGCGCACTGCGTTGATGACCAATTGTTCGATAGTTTCTCGGCTAAAGTCGAAGGCTTCGGCGATTTTCAGGTATTCGTCGGTCAACGTAGTGTTGAACATCGGCGGGTCGTCGGAATTGATCGTCACGTACAATCCTTCGGCCAGCAATCGCGGCAGCGGATGGTCGGCAATCGAAGCGGCGACGCCCAGACAGACGTTGCTGGTGGGGCAGACTTCCAGCGGGATTTGCCGTTCGCGCAATTCAGCAACCAGCGTCGGGTCTTCCAAACAGCGGACTCCGTGCCCGATGCGTTGCGCTTTCAAGGTACGCAAAGCTCCCCAGACGCTTTCCGCACCCGCGACTTCTCCGGCGTGCGGCACGCTGGCCATTCCCGCCGCCAGCACGCGGTCAAACGCTTCGGCAAACAATTCCGGCGGATGCCCATTTTCCGGCCCGCCCAATCCCAAAGCGACGACTCCGTGATCTTTGCCGCTGATGACCCAATCGGCGACGGTCAAGCCGTGTTCAATCGGGCGGACGTTGCGCGAAATATCCAGCAACCAGTTGACGCTGATGCCCAAATCCGTCGCCGCCCAATCGCGCGCACGGCTGAGCGCGGCAAGCTGGTCTTCAAAGGGAATTCGCCGGTTCAAACTGAAATGCGTGTAGGGCGTAAACGTGACTTCGCTGTGTTGGATGTTTTGCGCCGCCTGTCCGCGCAGAAATTCGCGGGCGATCAATTCGATGTCATCGGCTGAACAAATGCAGGATGAAATTGTGATGTAAATTTCGATGAAGTGCGCGAAGTCGGTGAACGTGTACCACTGGCGCAAACCTTCGACTGTGGTGGCGGGCAACGTGACCTGATTGCGTCGCGCGAGTTCCAGCAGTGTTTCGGGTTGAATCGAACCTTCCAGATGAACGTGAAGTTCGACTTTGGGCATGCGGCGAATGAAGGTTTCCAAAATCATTTGCTTAGTCGGGATTGTCAGCAAGAATTTGTTGGATTTGACGATTCAGCGGAGGAAGTTTGTTTTGAACGATGTCCTAGATGATCTCCAAATCAATCCCGAAATAACGATGAATCAGAATGTCACGCAACCCTGCGACTTTTTTCCACTCGGTTTCGGGATATTGCTGGCGAATTTCATCAGGAACGTTTTTGACGGCTTCACCGATGATTTCAAGATTGCGAATGACGGCGTCCAGAGTTTTCTCGTCGTTGGCCAGTGTTTCGATGTTCAATCCGGCTGTGTATCGGCCTATTTTGCCGATTGCTTCGCCAATATCATCCAGGCAGGTTTTATAGTCCCTGAGCATAAACAGTTTCGGTCAAAATTCTGTTGCGGAGTCTGGGTTTGATCGTGTTGGGCAAAACCAAATCAACCCGGCGTCCAAATAATTCTTCAAGAAATTGTTTGAGTCCGATGTAAGCGTCGAAAGATTTGGTTTCAAACTCGACCAGAAAATCCAGATCGCTGGATTCGGTATTTTCTCCGCGAGCAAACGAGCCGAAAAGCCCAAGCTGGCGAACACCAAAACTGCGGATCTGTTCACGGTTTTGTTCCAGAATGTCAAAAATTTCTTTTCTGGCTAAGCTCATTTCTCCACCTACAGATATTTGATGAACATCAGTTCGTTGCGGCGTTCGTTGTAGACCAGTTCGTCCACCAGTTGATTGACCATCAGGATGCCGAAGCCACCGGCGCGCAAACCTTTTTCATCACGAATGCTGACGTGTCGGAATGGGTCACCCGCCGGGTTGTTGACGGCAGCGTGTTCCAGTTGTGCGGGGTTGAAGCCTTCGCCGGGGTCTTTGATCCAGTAAATGATGGCGCGTTTGGTGCGGATGCAGGCGACTTCGACCGATTTGGTCGGGTCGAGCTTGCCGCCATGTTCAATGGCGTTGTTCAGCATTTCGCGAAAGGCATACGCCATCGCTTCGCGGGTGTCTTCGGGCAAGTCGGCTTTCAACTGCATGAGCAGTTTTTGCAGGATCGGCACCGCCGTCAAATCGCAGGGCACGCGCAATTGCACCCAATGCGGGTCGGCGGAAAGCACTTCGATTTCGACAGGAGGTTCGTTGCCGAGCGCGGTGCCGACAGCGGTTTTCAGATCGGTTATGCTGAATGGTTTGGTGATGAAATCGCACACGCGTTTTCGCATGGCGACAAGCACGGCTTCGGGCATGCCGAACGCGGTAATCATAATGGCTTTCAAGTCGGGGTGGTCGTTGCGCAATTGCTCCAGAAACTCGCCGCCATTCATTTCCGGCATCACGTAATCAATCAACGCCAGATCGAATTTGCCCTGTCGCAACATTTCCAGACCTTCGTGCCCGCTGAACGCGTGCAGCAACGAATGGCCTTCGCTGGTCAGCGTGCCTTCGATCAATTCGTGCAAAGCAGGATCGTCGTCAACTACGAGAATCTGACTCATTGACTTCCTCTAGCGTCTTTACTTCACCAAGGTTACAAAACCAACCGCAACATCTGAAATCGCCGGTATTATGCCTGTCACTGTCGGGTTTGGCTAGCAAGGTGGACGGGCACATGGATTCGGAAGAAGAGAATGAATCGAGGCCTTATGTTACGATGCGTCGCGCCTTGAAACCCGTAGGCGGTCAAGTTTTCATCCAATCGAATTCAGGAGACATTATGGCAATCACGCGAAGAAAAGCGTTGTTGTCCGCTGGCAGTGTGCTGGCTGGCGCCGCACTGGATTTGCCAAAAACTACAGCCGCGCCACAGGCCGATTTGCCAGCATCCACAGTGAGTTTGGGCGATTTTGAATTGCTGGCGCGCGAACGCATGACGGCGATGGCTTGGGAATACATCAGCGGAGGCGCGGGCGATGAATTGACGCTGCGCTGGAACCGGGAAGCGTATGACCGGATCAAGCTGAAACCTCGTGTGCTGGTGGACGTGTCCAGACTGGATACACGCGTCAATCTGTTTGGCCGCGAATTGCCACTTCCGATTCTGCTGGCTCCGGCGGCGTATCAGAAGCTGGTTCACGCCGACGGCGAACTGGCCACAGCCAAGGGCGCAGGTGCGGCAATCATGGTCGTCAGTACGATGGCTTCGGTCAGCATCGAAGACATCGCCGCCACCACCAAACAGCCGCCGTGGTTTCAGTTATACGTGCAACCCGATCGCGGATTCACGAAGGCGCTGGTCCAGCGTGCCGAAGCCGCCGGTTGCCAGGCGTTGGTGGTCACGGTGGACACGCCAATTCCCGGTTTGCGAAACCGCGAAGAACGCATCAAGTTTGCATTGCCGCCCGGCATCGAACGCCCAAATCTGAAAGGTCTGAGCACTGCCGGAAGCAGTCATCTGCCGAAGGAAAACGAAATTTACAACGCGCTGTTCGACGCCAGACTGACCTGGAAAGATGTGGAATGGTTGCGTTCGTTGACCAAACTGCCGGTGTTATTGAAAGGCGTATTGAATCCCGATGATGCCGACCTGGCCGTCAAATCCGGCGCTGCGGGCGTGATTGTTTCCAATCACGGGTCGCGCAACATTGATACGTTGCCCGCTACCATCGAAGCCTTGCCCGCAGTCGCCGCCAAAATTGCCGGACGAATCCCCGTGCTGGTGGATGGAGGCATTCGTCGCGGAACCGATGTGTTGAAGGCTTTGGCGTTGGGCGCAAAAGCCGTTTTGATCGGGCGACCTTATCTGTACGGACTCGGCGTTGGCGGAGCCGATGGCGTCAATCGCGTCGTTGGAATTTTGCGCCGCGAATTTGAAATGGCGATGGCGTTGACCGGCCGAACTTCGATTGCCGAACTCGGCGAATCTGCGTTGTGGCAATCGCAACAGGAGAAAAACCGATGAACAGCAAACTGGCTCCGTTTGCCAACCAGAGCTATCTGAATCTGGAAAGTTATCGCAAAACCGGCGAAGCCATTCGCACGCCGCTGTGGTTCGCGCAGGATGGCGATGTGCTGTACTTTTACACCGTCGCACATTCATTCAAGGTCAAGCGGCTGAAAAACAATCCTCGCTGTCGCATTGCGCCGTGCGATATGCGCGGCAATTTGAAAGGTGATTGGGTGGATGCCACCGCCCGCCCGCTGGAATCCGAAGAAGCCAAGCATGCAGACAATCTGTTGAACGCCAAATACGGGTTGATGAAACGCACGCTGAATTTTTTCGGCAAACTGCGCGGCCACCAACGCGCGTCTTTTGCAATTGTGCCCGATTGACCTGGTTGGGCGGCGACTTGGTGCAGCTTTGTTTTCGTAGGTGGATAGCCGCAAGGTCGCCGGGCGTTCCGAGCAAAAACGAAAGGCGGTGTTGAGCCACCGCATCCCATACGTTATGCCCAAAGAGCAAAACTTACTCTGGCTGACAGTTTTTTCCGTTTTGGTTGCGGCAACAGCGTTCGCTCAGGATTTGCCGCAACGAATGACGTTGGAACAAACCGTCGAACTGGCGCTGAAAAATTATCCGGCGATTCGTGCCGCCAAAGCGCAAGCGCAATCCGCCGAAGCGGGCATTGAATCGGCGAAAACCGTTTTGTTGCCGCGTGCCGATTTGCTGTGGCAACAAAACCGCGCCACGCGAAACAATCTGTTCGGACTGTTGTTGCCGCAAGCGACCTTGCCTTCGATTTCCGGCCCGCAACTCGACACCACATCGCTCGAAAGCGCGTGGGGTAGCGCCGCAGGATTGTTGGTGTCGTGGGAACCATTCGATTTTGGATTGCGAAAATCGCAAATCGAACTGGCCAAGGCGCAACACAAACAAGCGGCTGCCGCTGAGACGTTGACCCAACTGGAGGTCAGCGCCGCCGCCGCCGATGCGTTTTTGACCTTGTTGGCGGCGGAACAAACCGTTCGCGCCGCGCAAGCCAACGTCGAACGCACGGAAACGTTAGCCAAATCGGTTGCCGTACTGGTCACGAATCAGCTTCGACCCGGCGTGGATTCTTCGCGCGCCGAAGCCGAATTGGCCGCCGCCAAAAATCAATTGATCCAGGCCGAACAAACCGTCGAACTTGCCCGCGCCAATCTGGCCGAAGCCATTGGCCAACCCGGAGCGAACCTTTCCATTGAATCGGGCAAGCTGCTGGAACTGCCGCCCACTGCCGCACCACCAAATTTGAATTTGTCGTTGCATCCGTTGGCGCTGGCGCAAACCGCCGCGATTGACACCGCCAAAGCGCGCGAAACAGTGTCGGCGCATACGTGGGTTCCGCGTTTCAACTGGCAATCGGCGGTGTACGGGCGAGGCAGCGGCGCACGGTTGGATGGCACGTTCAACAACCGTCGCGGGCTGTATCCCGACACGTTCAATTGGGCTTCGGGAATCACGTTGACGTTTCCGGTGATGGATTTTTTCGGCGTTCGCGCTCGCCGCAAAGCCGAAGCGAACAACACGCTGGCCGAACAAGCTCGCTACGATCAAGTGCTCAATACGCTGAAAACGCAGGACGCGCGCGCGCGAATCCTGATCGAATCCGCCCGCAAGATTGCCGCCAATAACGAGGTGCAGGTCAAAGCCGCACAAGAAACTCTGACGCGCGCCAAGGTGCGGTACGAATACGGATTGACGACCATTGTCGAAGTCGCCGACGCGCAACGGTTAGTGGCTCAGGCGGAAATCGAATCGGCGGTGGCCAGGCTGGCCGTC
>JAEUQP010000725.1 GCA_016789645.1 Acidobacteriota bacterium
AAAAGGAGCCGCGCGCGTTCAACATTGATTCTACAGGCCAGTATTTGTTTGTCGCCGGACAGCATTCCCATCGGTTGTCGAGTTACAGAATTGAAGCGACTGGCAAGCTGACCAAGCTGAAGGAATACGCGATGGGCAAAAATCCTAACTGGATTGAAATCCTCGTGCTTCCGTCACGCTAAATGTTTATGACTAGAAATTATTCGTCTACTGCTCTGCGACACCAGGTTGCGCAGGTATTGTTACTTGCAGTGCTGCTCGTTTCTACGTCCGTACTCGCGCAGGAAAATGCGCCGGATCCGCTGATGATTTCGCGCACGGATCGGCTGAAGGTCTTTGAGGAAGTTTGGCAAACCGTTAACAAGCATTTCTTTGATCCTGACTTCAATGGCGTGAACTGGGCGCAGGTCCGTGAGCAATACCGCTCACAAGTTGAAGCCGCTGACAACAAGAACCAGTTGAATGAGGCGTTGCAAAAGATGCTCAACGAATTGCGCAGTTCGCATCTGGAGATTACGGTTGTCGTAAAGCTCAAAAAGAAGGCTGTTGAACAAGGCTTGGCGCGCAAGGTCAACCGCAAGGAAAGTTTGAGTTTCGATTCCGGAATGAAGTACGAGCGCATTGACGGGAAGTGGGTGGTCAGCGCGATTGCAGAAGGTTCCGGCGCGCAAGCTGCGGGCGTGCAACGCGGCTGGGAAGTGACCCATTGGAATGGAGAATCGGCGCAAAGCGATTTGCCATTCACCTGTGAATTGAACCAGCAGGTCAAGGTTCGTTTTGTGGATTCGCGTGGAGAGGAAAAACGGCTTGCGCTCACGTGCAAGCTTTATTCTGAGCCGCCATCCCCGCCCGAAAGAATCACGCGCCGGCTGGAAAATGGAACAATGTATTTACGCTTTACCGAATTTTCGCCGGGGACGGAATCCTGGCTGACCGATCAAATGATTCAGGCGCAAACTGCGCCCGCCATCGTGATGGATTTGCGCGACAATCAGGGTGGCACTGTAGCGGTGCTGGAAAAATGCCTTGCGCCGTTTTTCGACGCGCCAATGGTGCTCGGCGAATTCCGTGAACGTAACGGCAAGCAACCGCAGTTAAAAACCAAAGGACAGAGCAACAAGGCTTATCGAGGCCGTGTGATCGTGTTGATTAACGAAAAGACAATGAGCGCCGGGGAAATCTTCGCAGCCGCATTACAAGAAACAGGTCGCGCCGTTGTCGTCGGTCGCAAGTCAAGTGGCGATGTGTTGGGCGGCATGAGCTACGGTTTGTCCCAAGGCTTTCGCGTCAAAATCCCCGTTTGGGATTACCACACGGCAAAGGGCGTGCGTTTGGAAAAACGCGGTGTAATTCCAGATGAACAAGTAACACTGACACTGAAAGATTTTCTGGAACACCGTGATCTTGATCTGGAACGCGCGCAAACATTGTTGCAAAAGAAATAAGGAAGATTAGGTTTCCCACAATGCCCAAACGCAATTTTCAAGCAGTTATTTTTGATTTGTATACGGCGCTGCTGGATTCCTGGTCGCTTTGGAATGAAACGGCCGGGGCGGAAGAGTTGGGCTGGCAATGGCGAAAGAAATATTTGGAATTGACCTATCAAGCCGGTCGTTATCGCTCTTACGAAGACCTCATCGCCGAATCCGCGAAAGCAGTTGGCCTGGCGGAAGAACATGCGACGGCGTTGACCGAAAACTGGGGTGCATTGCAACCTTGGCCGGAAGCGCGGCAAGTTCTGAGCGAAATCACAACCCGGATGCCGATTGCGGTAGCGACAAATTCATCGCTGGCATTGGCTGAAATCGCTGTTGCGTGTGTGAGAGCGCCATTTTCGGTGGTGGCAACGGCAGAAGAGGCCGGTTACTACAAACCGCAACCACAACCGTACCGGCTGGCGTTGGAGCGTCTTGGGTGCGCGGCAGAAAATGTTTTGTTTGTCGCGGGGTCAGCTTCGGATGTTCCCGGCGCAAGCAATGTCGGGATGACAGTCTATTGGCACAATCGAGCCAATTTGAAATTGCCCGATCAGGCCGCCCGTCCACAGTTTGTCGCGGAATCATTGCAACCTCTTTGGGAATTGCTATGAAAAACACAGATTCGCCGCCCAGCGAATTACGCGACGCGACGCGCCATCATTAGATTCTTATCTCGGTCACGTCTTGAGAATGTAGATTTTCCGCTAAGGTAAGAGATGTCATGAAAGAGTTGGCAGATTATCTGATCGAAGCCGAACGCAATCACGGACACATGTGTCCGGGGCAGGTGCTCGGTGTGCGGATGGCGATGCTCGGTTGCCGCCTTATCGGTATCGAAGAGCCAAAGGTCGGCAAACGGTTGATCGTTTTTGTCGAGATTGACCGCTGCGCGGCAGACGCCATCAATACCGTCACCGGTTGCCGTTTGGGCAAACGAACTCTGAAGTTCCGCGATTTTGGCAAACTGGCCGCGACCTTCCTTAACACTGAAACCCAGGAAGCCGTTCGCGTCGTCGCCGTCGAAACTTCGCGCGAATTGGCCAAACAGCAGTTCAGCCATTTGCCGACCAAAAAAGAACAGCAACTGGAAGCATACAAAACCTTTCCGGATGAAAGCCTGTTTACCTGGCAACGGGTCAAGGTCACGTTGCCGGACGCCGACAAACCCGGCCATCCGCTGGCCCGCGTCGAATGCGACGAATGCGGCGAAGGCATCAACGATCACCGCGAAATCGTCCGCGATGAGCGCACGCTTTGCCGGGCTTGTGCGGGTGAGCGATACTATCAACCAGCAAAATGA